>NZ_LQYX01000071.1:5754-57520 GCF_001587475.1 Geobacillus sp. B4113_201601 | reverse complement strand
CCCCCCCGCCGTTTGCTCAATACGGCGATCATATTTGTCTTTACAAGTCGAACACCTCTTTTGATGAGAAGCCACAAAATCACTTCCCTCTTGCCATTTGGTTCATTTTTTTGTATGATCAATCTTGTTAAATCGTAATGATTACTATTTTCAAGGAGGAGGCTGGACAGATGAACAAAATTCCTGTCACGGTAGTAAGCGGTTATTTAGGAGCTGGAAAAACAACCTTGCTTCATCATATCTTGCACAATCGCGAAGGAAAAAAAATCGCCGTCATTGTCAACGATATGAGCGAAATCAATATTGATGCCGAGCTGATTCGGCAAAACGGCTTTTTCCGCACCGAGGAAAAGCTGGTGCAAATCCAAAACGGCTGTATTTGCTGCACTTTGAGAGAGGATTTAATCAAAGCCGTCGACCAGCTCGTTGAAAATGGGGGGATCGACTATATTGTCATTGAATCTTCCGGAATTAGTGAACCGATTCCCGTCGCTCAAACCTTTACCTATTTAGACGAAGAGCTGGGAATCGACTTGTCGAAAAAATGCCGTTTAGACACGATGGTGACGGTGGTCGATGCCAATCGTTTTTGGGCGGACTTTTCCTCAGGCGAAACCTTGCTTGACCGTCAACAGGCCGTCGCTGAAACGGACAGCCGGGAAATCGCGGATTTGCTCATTGAACAAATCGAATTCGCCAATGTCATCATTGTCAATAAAATCGATCTTGTCTCGCCAGAGGAAGCGCAAAAATTACAAACCGTGCTTCACAAGCTCAATCCAGAAGCCGTCATCATCCCGGCAACCTTCGGCCAAGTGCCGCTTGATTCCATTTTAAACACTCACTTATTTGATTTTGAAAAAGCGAGCCAATCAGCCGGTTGGATCAAAGAGCTGAATGAAGAGCACACCCCCGAGACCGAGCAATACGGCATCTCTTCTTTTGTGTATCGAAGAAGGCGGCCGTTTCATCCGGAACGGTTGATGAATTGGTTTGAAAACTGGCCAACAGAGGTCGTTCGCGCGAAAGGCTTTCTTTGGCTTGCACCTTGGAATGACGTATGCGTTCTCCTATCCCAAGCGGGAACATCCGTCTCCATCCAAGCAGCAGGACGATGGATCGCCTCCTATCCAGAGGAAGATAGACAACTGTTCTTGCAAGAAGAGGGGACATGGCGGGAAAAATGGGATGAGACCTACGGCGATCGCATGACCGAACTCGTGTTCATCGGTATTGACATGAATGCGGATGACATCGCACGCTCGTTGGATCAATGTTTGCTGACCGATGACGAGATGAAGGAAGATTGGACTTTGTTTCCGAATCCGTTCCCTTCATTCGTTCCTTCCGATGACTTCGCGCCGCCTGCTGCTTTAGATATTTCGTAATAACGCAAAACTTGGCGGAAACCGTTTGCGTTTTTGCCGCAATCGATGAGACAGAACCGGGTCGCCAAACTCCCGTAAAAATCACCTAGCAGGCTGGTCATTGAATCGTGGATAGTCCTTGACAATGTCATCGCTGTTGTATCGGTCCTGCTTTCCGCTCATTCTCCGATTGGTTAAGCGATTCAGCTGTTTTTCACCAGCCTTCTAGGGGCAAAGAGCAGTTTTTTGGCGAAATACCGCTGATGGGCTGGCAACGGCAGTATTTGCCGTCTTGATCAATGACAATTGATCATTTTCAAATCGTAATCATTACGATAAAATAACACACACACATCTGTCAGTATAAGAAAGGAGTTCCCTATGAGAACAACGTCCATCCTTTTGTCTCTCCTTTTGACGCTGAGCGCTTGGCTGTACGGCTGTCAATCGAATCCGGAGACAAACGAAGCGCAACCATCGAAAGACCGACTGACGATTTACACGACGGTGTATCCGCTCGAAGACTTTGCGAAAAAGATCGGCGGCGACGCGGTAATCGTAAAAAGCGTATATCCGCCGGGGGCGGAAGCTCATACGTTCGAACCGACGACGAAAACGGTGCAGCAAATTGCCGAGGCGGACGCTTTCATTTACATCGGCCAAGGAATGGAACCGTTCGCCGAAAAGCTGAAAGAAACGTTGCAACATGAGCATGTCCGATTTTTCGTGGCCACCGAAGGCATTGAATGGCTTGAAGCCAACGATGAACACGAACATGAGCATGACGAAGCGCACAAAGACGAACAAAGCGAAAACGATCAGGCAGACCATAACCACGGACACAGCGAAGGCGATGAGGCAGACCATGGCCACGGACACGGTGACCGAGACCCCCACGTGTGGCTTGATCCGATCCGCTCGATCGTGATCGCCGAGAACATTCGCGATCTGCTGACGGAACTGAAGCCGGAAAAAAAAGCGCAGTTTCAGAAAAACTTCGAAACCGTAAAAACAAAGCTCGAGCGTCTTGACGCCCAGTTCCGATCGGTCATCGAAAAAGCGCCGAAAAAAGAAATTCTTGTCTCCCACCAAGCGTATGGATATTGGGAAGACCGCTACGGCATCAAGCAGCTGAGCGTTTCCGGGCTGTCGCCAAGCAACGAACCGTCGCAAAAAGCGCTGGCGCAGCTGATCGAAACGGCGAAACAACATCAGATCCGCTATATGATTTTTGAGCAAAACGTTCATCCGAAAACAGCGGAAGTGATTCAAAACGAACTCGGCGCCCAACCGCTCCGTCTTCATAACTTAGAATCGCTGACCACTGAAGATCGAAAAGCGGGGAGCGATTATTTTTCCATCATGGAGGAAAATATTCGCACATTGCAAACAGCGCTTCAATAACCACATCCCGAGGGCGTCTCAACCAGCGATGAGACGCCTTTTTTTGTCGCCGCATGGCCTCGCGCTTGCCCCAACAGTCCGGTGAAAAACCGCTAATTCCCTTCAGCAATGAGGGCAGGACCGATGCAACAAGGTTTTTCTCGTTGAAAAATGAGATGGCAAAGCCTTATCCACGAGTAAATCACCACCCCTCCAAGCCAGCGCGGTTAAGAACGAACGCTTGACGCCCCGCTCAACATCACGCCTATTTCAAGCCCCAAGCTAGCGCATTAAGAACGTCCCGCTTTTTGCACCTTTGACCGGCGAGAACTTCCTTCTTCTTGCTCTTTTCTCTTGCGGCAACAGAAAAGCCGACATTCGGAATAACTTACGAAACATTGGCAAACCATAAAGAAAAAAAAGAAAGGAATGGCTGAACGTGGATGATTTGGTGATTGCCCGCAGCTTATTCGGGACGACGATGGCTTTTCATATCATTTTTGCCACGCTAGGCGTCGGAATTCCGCTGTTGATTTTATTGGCGGAGCTTCTGTACCAGAAGACGAAAGACCGCGATTACGCCGTCATGGCGAAACGGTGGACGAAAGGATTGGCGGTTTTGCTTGGGGTCGCCATTCCGTCCGGCACTATCGCCGGGGTGCAGCTGTCGCTCTTATGGCCGGGGTTTATGGAAGTGATCGGAAAGGTGATGTCGCTTCCGTTTCAAATTGAGATTTACGCCTTTTTTATTGAAGCGCTGTTCATGTCGATTTATGTGTACGCCGCTGACCGCATCTCTCCATGGATGCGGATTGTCAGCGTCTGTTTTGTCGCTCTCGGCGCCAGCGCTTCTGCCATTTTGATTACGAATGTCCATGCGTTTGAAGGCACACCGGCGGGATTTCGGATCGAAAACGGTGAAATCGTCGATGTCGACCCGTGGGCGGCCTTTTTCAACCCAAGCTTTTTCGTCACGGCCGGACACGTCGTTTTGTCCGCTTATATGACCGGGGCGTTCGTGTTGGCTTCCATCGCCGCTTATCAGTTATTGCGCGCCCGACAGGACAAACGAGTGCGCCGGTTTCACCAAAAGGCGCTCAAGCTCTCGTTGACCATCGGCGGCGTCTTCTCGCTGCTGACCGCGATCAACGGCCATGAATCCGCCCAGCTTCTGCATGAATACCAGCCGGAAAAACTGGCCGCCGCTGAAGGGCTGTTTGACACCCAATCCCATGCCCCGCTGGCCATCGGCGGATGGACCGATCCGAAAACGCAATCGGTCAAATGGGCGATCGAAATTCCATGGGCGCTCAGCTTTTTAGCCGGCAACCGTTTCGACACGGTCGTCAAAGGGCTGAACGACTTTCCAAAAGAATGGTGGCCGCCGCTGTTTGTCCATACGCTGTTCAACGCCATGGTAGGGATCGGCATGTTTCTTTTGGTTTTATCCATCGCGGCTTGGATTTGGCAAAAGCGGCGAGCTTCTCTCGATTTTCCGCGCTCGTTTCTCTACAGTTTCGTCGCCGCTGGGCCGCTGGCAGTAATCGGCATTGAATGCGGCTGGATTTTCGCCTGCACCGGAAGACAGCCATGGGTCATTTACCGGATGATGAAAACAGAAGACGCCGTCACGCAAACGGAAAATTTAGCGCTCCTGTTCGCGTTGTTCGTGGCCATTTACGTTTTGTTGAGCATCGCTGTCGTGCTCGTGCTTCGCTACTATTTCCGCCGCCATCCGGTGGCGGATGACCTGCGACCATCGCCTGGCGAGGACACGTTGTCCGTCTAGAAGGCTGGTGAAAAACGGCTGAGCCCCTTCATCAATGGGAGAATGTGCCGAAAGAAGGACCGATACAACAAGGTTTTTCTCATTGTAAAGGCATATCCACGATGACATCACCAGCCTCCTAGAAGGCTGGTGAAAAAACGCTGTTTGCCTTGATCGATGATGGAACGCTTGAACATAGAAGCTGATGCAACCGGTTTTTCTATTTGAGAAACGATTGCGAGAAGCGGTTGCGTGAGTAAATCACCGCCCCCCTAGAAAGGAGAACGTTGATGACAAACGAGTTGATCGCTGTTTCAGTGCTGTGGGGATTTATTTTCATCTATGCGGTCATGGCGACGATGGATTTTGGCGCCGGGTTTTGGTCGATGATCTACATCCATCGCGCCAGAGCGAACGCCACGAAAATTGCCAACCGCTATTTATCGCCCACTTGGGAGGTGACCAATGTCTTTATCGTCGCGATTGTCGTCGCCTTGTTCAGCTTTTTTCCCGGCGCCGCTTTTCTGCTTGGGACGGTGCTGCTTGTCCCCGGCAGCATCATTTTGATCTTGCTCGCCATCCGCAGCGCTTTCTTGGTCTTTGCCCACGTGGCGAAAGAATATGAAAAAGCGCTCACTTATATTTCCGGCCTCACCGGCATTATCATCCCGGCTCTGCTTATCAGCGTGCTGCCGATCACGCATGGAACGTTCATCGAGGTCGATGCGGGCGTTCCGACGCTCGATTTGAAACGCTTTTTTACGAGCGCCCATGCCTATTCCTTTATGGGCTTTGCGATTTCGAGCACGCTGTTTCTCTCCTCTCTTTTATTGGCGGATTATTCGCTTGAAGCCGGAGATCGGGAAGCCTACCGCCTGTATCGGCGCAACGCTTGGATCACGGGGCCGATTTCGCTGCTGATGGCCGGAGGCATCATGTTGACGATGCGCAACGAAGCGGCATGGCTGTATGACAACATGATGGAGTATTGGCCTTGGCTCGCCGGCTCGGTAGCGATGTTCGCCGCCGCGGGCATGGCGTTGCTGCTGCCGTCGGCGAAGCATCCGGGCGTGCAGGGGCGGCCGCGGTTGGCGGTCATTGCGATTGTTATTCAGTATTTTCTCGCCAGTTACGCCTATGGAAAAGCCCATCTGCCCTATATGGTGTATCCAGATGTGACGATCGAGTCGGCCTTTACCCATCCCGACACGTTCCGGGCGCTGTTTGTCTCCTACATCGTCGGTTTCCTGATTTTGTTTCCGGGCTTTGTCTATTTCTGGCGGCTGTTTATGCACGACAAACGCTATGTGCGGCCAAAATAAACAGACAGAAAAATTCCATGGGCAGCACGATTTTCCATTCACCTAGGGATGAAAATCCGCGCCAGTTCGGCATTTTCACGGAAAGATCCATGGGCAATGGTTTGCCCTCCACCCGGGGATGAAAATCACCGCTCGCCGGCGTGGGATTTTCACAGAAAACGCGCGGCCAAAATAAATGGGAAAAGGCGCTCCACACAGCTAGAGGCGCCTTTCCCCAGACCGCCGCGCGACGGGAACCCCGCCAGGCCGTCTTCTCTCGCTATTGCAACGAGCGGACGTAGGCGGCGATCGCCGCGATTTCCCCCGGCGTCAACGTCGACACTTCTTTCGTCCGATGGCGGCGGATCGCTTCCTCGATCGTTTTCGCGCTGCCGTCATGCAAATACGGAGCGGTCGCCCAGACGCCGCGCAGCGTCGGCGTATCCCACTGCTTCGGCGTCCGCGGGTTTGTGAACCGGGCGCGGGCGTCGCCTTGGGAGGCGCGGTCCTTCGGGTTGGCCGTACCGATATCATGCAAATAGGCGGTATTGGCAGTCGTCAATTTGCCGTCCGGCCCGACCGCTTTGCCGCTGTCGGTGAAATATTCGCCCCCATGGCAGCGTAAGCAATTCCCTTTCCCGTTAAAGAGCCGCTCCCCTTCCTGCGCTTCCTCCGTCAAACGGCCGTCCGCCTTTCGATACGGGCTTTTCGGCACCGGGAAGGAGCGGGGGTCATTCAAGTAGGCGAGCATGGCGTCAAACATATGCTGGACGTTCGGCGGCAGCGGCTTGGACGGGTCGATCGCCATCATGCCGCCCATCTCGCCTTGCACCGTATGAATATAGTCGGTAAAATCGTCGCGCGAGCCGTCCCACATAAACAGCCCCGTTTTCGTCGCCAAAATGTTGCTCGGCACGTTGCGCGGCCCTTTCGCGGTCATAAGCGTCAAGCCGTTGATGTCGCCGTCGCTATGGCACGACGCGCAGCTCATCCAGTTATTCCCCGTTATATTGATGGCGAATTCGTCGCTGTTTGCGCTGTAAAAGATCGTTTTCCCTTCGCGCACGAGCGGAGAGAGCGAATCTTTGGCAATGAGGCGGATCGGGCCGTCTTCCTGCTTCGCTTTCGCATACGGGCTTTTCCCGCCGGTGTTGATCACCGCGACATCATGGCTCATGGCGTTGTGGACGTACAAGACGTTTCCCGCGGGCGAAATCGCCACCCCGCGCGGATTGTTGCCGTGGATGCGGCGCAAAATTTGCGTCGCCTTGCCGCCGCGGCGCAAGTCGAAGACGACGAGATCCTCGCTGCCGGACATGATCGCGTACGCTTTGCCGCCGTCCGGCGAAAACGCCACATCGTACGGATTGGAGACGATGATCGTCTCGTTATGGACATCGGTGACATTGATGGCGGCAAACAGCTCTTTCCGCTCGTTCGTCAACTCAACGTCGTTCGTCACATCAATGACCGAAATGGCTGGAAACACCGTTTCCTCAAATTGAATCGGCGTGTCGACGTTCGTCAATAAATGCGGAACGTACGCCTTCTTCCCGTCCGGCGCGATGACGATTTGCTCGAGTGTGTTCGGGAGGCCTTGGCTTTTTTTCCGGTCGACTTGATCCGGCGACGGGGCGAGGGCGATTTCCTTGATGACCTTCCGTTTTTTCGCGTCAATCACGGTGATTTTCGCGGCCAAATATTGTGTCACGTACAGCTTCCTTCCGTCCGCTGTCAGCGCCAGTGCCCGCGGACGGTCCCCTGCTCGGATGTCTTTGATTCGCTTCCCGTTCTCGGCGTCAAACACCGAGACCGTGCCTGAGCGGTAGTTGGCTACGTAGACTTCCGTCCCGTCGGGGCTCGTGACGATGCCGAACGGCTCGATGCCCGTTTTCCAACGATCGATGACTTTCCGCTTGGCAAGCGACACCACGTCCACTTCATCATCATACATGCAGGAAACGTACAGCGTCCGGCCATCCGGGCTGAGTGCGAGCTGGCGCGGTTCGCGGCCGACGGGAATCTCCGCCTCCTTTTTCTTCGTTTTCGTATTGACGATCGTTACCGTATCAACGTCAATGTTGGCGGTATAGACATAGCGTCCGTCGCTGCTGATGGCGATATTGTCGCCGTGCGCCGGGGCGTGCCTTGTCGTTTTCGGCTTTTCTTGCCACGCTTTCTCAGCTTGGCAGCCGGCCAACAAGACGGCCACCGCCACGGCGAACCACCATGTGCGCATTTCCATTCCCCCGTCTTTTTACGAAAATGATAACCATCCTCAATTTTACAAAGAAAAGCGGCGAATCTCAATCCCATCCGCCGCTTTTCATTCCTGTTAATTGCTGTCGGAGCCGGTTTTGATTTTGACCGTCCGCAGCACCGGCGCGATGCCGTATTTGCCGCCGGCTGACTGCACTTGCGGCACATGATCGCGGTCGGTGTTGCCCAATGTTTTTCCTTTGATGTACACATCCCCCGTATCCCAAAACTCGCTCGCCTGCATCCCTTCTGCAAGCGTCGGCCCGTCGACGATCCGGTCGTAAAAGTCGACGTAGCGGGAGATGATCGTTTCGCGTTCCAATGCTTTCGCCGTCTCACCGGCTTGGTCGTTGTTCAAGTTTTGCAGCGCGACGCGGAACACGCCCGACAACGCGCCGGCGAGCCATGGGGTGTACTCGTCCTCTTTTTCGCCGGTATGGTACACATGCCATGTTTTATCCCAAAAATGGCGGTCCATCGCTTCGTAAACACGGCGCGCCGCATCGCGGTATGCTTCGTTTTTTGTCGCCAAAAACGCCGCCGTCAGCCCGCGGATGGCGCCAAGCTGAGCAAGCAGCGTCGGCTCCTCTTGATCCGGCCCTTGGCCGATCGTATAGCCGTTAGCCACCAACCCGTCTTTTCGCATCAACTGTTTCAAAATAAAGTCCGCTTGCCGGCGGATCATCTGAAGCGCCCGCTTTCCTTCCGGCGTGCCGAGCCCTTTGGCGCTCTCGCCGCTCGCATAGCCGACCGGCATCCCATCAATGGCGCGCTCAAAAATGCGGAGCGCTTCCATCGTATAACCAGCGTGGAACGTATCGACCCGCTTTCCTTGCGCATGGCCGTCATGTTCGGTCACAAACGCGCCCGCTTGTTCGTTGAAATGCATGGCATCGATGTTGCGAAAGACTTGCAGCAGCACGTCGCGGTTGACGGAATACGGATCGTCGGCCGTGCGGTCGTTGGCTCGATCGGCATCGACATTTTCCTTCGCCGCTTTCGGGAACGGGCTTCCATCAAACACGGCCAAAAACGCCGGATTTTGGTTTTGGTTTTCCGGGCGCTGATCCGTCATGCCGAAAAACTCCGCCGCCGGCCAAAGCATCAGCCATTGATCGGCAAGCAAGCTGCGGGGATCTTTGACGACCAGCTTCGCCGCATCCGGCGCTCGCTCGCTTCCCCCTTCGGCCACTTCCACGGCGTGCGGCAAATAGACCAATCCGCCGCTTGGATTGTAGCGGCTGCCCGCTGCATTCGTCAACATTTGTCGCTTCGCATCATAAAACAAATGATCGCGGATAAAAGCGAGCTTGTTCCATATTTGTTCCGTCAAAATCATCCCTTGCAGCCCGTCGGCGGAGCTGACACCAAGAGCGACGTTCCCGCTTCGATCATCATTTGGCGTTTTCGCTTCCACTTCTTCGTCGCTGTCTTTTTGGTGGAAATTGCCCAAAAAGTCACCAGCCCAAAGCGCCTGCTTCAAAAAGACGCCGCCGTAAGCTGCCGGCGTGAGCACTTTCTCCATTTTTCCGCGATCCCAACGAAGCGATTGAAAATCGACTTGATAGACAGGAACGTATGTGCCGTCATCATTTTCCGCGTACACGTCCGTGTCGACCTTCTGCGCATAATGCGGGTCGCCGCCGGCATATTCAATGAACGTCGGAAACATGTTGCGGAAAATTTCCTCGCGCGGATAGCCGACGCTGTCAGCAAGTTCATAAAAACGGTCGGCAAGCGCCTGATCGGCAGGCTTTTGCTGTTGTTCCGCGCGCTTTTTGGCGATCGGACCGTGAATGAGATGAAGTCCGAGCCCGGACTTTTCCACGACTTCGTACATCGCCTCTTCCGAATACTCGTACGACTCGATGCCGGCCGTATAGTCAAATTTCGTCGGCTTGTCAAGTTTCCTAGCATCGAGCGTATCCAAGTCCAGTCCGAGCCCTTCCGCCAGCGGTTCGCCGGAAAGCTCAAACTCCGAGTAGGCAAACATATTGCCGGCCGTATCAAACCGATCGTCCGCTACCGGCACGTGCAGACGCGGCGCTTCCGCTGAACGTTTGTCCTCTTTTTCCCCGACGCCGGAACAGCCGGACGCCAACAGCAGCGACACCGCCGCCGAGGTCGCCATCACTTTCCAAGGCATGCGTTTCATCGTTCGTTCCCCCAAACATCATTGATGATCGTTTAGCAGATCCCAGCACGGTTGCTGTTGCGAAAGAAAAACCGCCGTTCCCGCCATGCCGGTCTGCCGCGATGGATCTGGATGGTCTTCCCCTTTTCCGTACCGCTTGAAAACCATGGCTGAACACCGTCGCTTTTTGCGGGAGACGCTAATGATTGAATCACGCAGACCGCTTTCCAGCCTAGTTTCTCAAACGGAAATCGCTTCTTCCCCTCCTCATCGGTCAGAGAGAAGGATCTTTTTTCAAGGCGGCTGATGATGTAATCGCGCAAACGGCTTTACCATGTCATTTCTCAATTCGAAAAACCTTGTTGCATCGGTCCTGCTTTCCGCTCATTCTCTCATTGGTTAAGGGAATGGGCGGCTTTTCACCAGCCTTCAAGATCGTCCAAAGAAAAGGGGGGCTTTATTAAATAACGATTTTCATTCTCATCAATGTCCATTATACGTCGTCATCTCGTCGCATTCAAGCGGAAATCCATTCGATGCGCCGACCCCCTGTCCATAAAAAGCAGCATTCCAGCTCGCATGGGCAAAATCCAGCCGCTTTTTGACATACAGCTGGAGCCGTTTCTTTGCAGCGGCGAATCGCTTCCTCTTCTTCCTGCCATAACAGCACGCGGACGCGGTCGCGGTAAATGATGTACACTCGTTCCTCAGCTTCAGCAGCCATTCCGATCGGCCGGTACACCGCTTCCTCGGCCGCGCCAAAAAACTGCAGCAAATGATCGGTCACTTTCGCCAACACAAGCCCGTAGTGCAGCGGGGTTGGAAACGCCGACAACGACAGGAGCGGGCGATACATCTCGATCAGCTTGAGCAACTCTAGCGGCGATCGCAAGGAAGGGGCGGTTTCGCAATACGCCTTGACGACGCAGCGGAGAAAACGGTGAACAGCGCCAATCCCAGCGCTTGGCAACTCCTGATGTCCCGTTGGCATCGCTGCCACCTCCTCGTATCTTTTATCACCGGCAAAAAGCAGCTTATCCACCTTCGACGCATTAGTGTAAATATGGCGCAGTACGTATTCACTGTGAAAAGCAGCTTATCCATCTTTGCCTCCGTTCGCAGAAAGGGCTTCTCATCGTTGACCGAAGGAACAGAAAACGACACCTGATGCGATGCAGCCACGTCGTTTGCCAGCGATTCAGCCGCTCCTACAAGGGCGGTAAAAAAGGCTGTTTCGTTGCCCAATGAGAGCAGATGAAAAAAGAACTTGTGTTTTCAAGTGTGCCGATGCTTCGATCACCCTTTTTCCCGCTTGCCCGGAAAAAACATTTATCGGTGCGCTTCCAACTGTTGAATGACTGAGTGAATCGAGCTCCATGACCGTCTGGCAAAATAAATGGGCTTGTCTTTGCTTTTCGCTTTTTCTTTCACTTTTTTCGCCAAATTGTGGTTCACGTAATCGATCATCACTAAAATGGCATCAACGTGCTCAGGAATGTCCTGTCTTACCATATTCACTTTTCGACCGCTAATATGAATGATCTCGCGAAATCCAGAATCGGCCAATTTATCGGAAATGTTGCCCAAATGATCAGCTCCAACGACAAGCAACGACGCCATAAACGCCATTCTCCTTTCCCAATCGTTTTGTTTTTATTTTAATTGAGAATGATTATCTATGTCAATAAAAACCTTCGTTTTAGCCAACGATTGCATTCATAAATTCGCCGGGAAGCGCCATACTATGGATGCAGGCGATTTCATGACAACAAGGGGGATGACTGATGGCGAAGGATGTTCTTTGTGAAGTGCGCAACTGCCACTATTGGGCGGAAGGAAATCGCTGCAGCGCTGAGGCCATTTATGTCGTCAGCCATACGGGAAAGATGGCATCGGATTCATCGGAAACAGACTGCAAAACCTTCATTCCTGCGGATGAAGCGTAACGTCCAACCCATCGAGCGCTGCCTGTTTCAGCGGGCAGCGCTTACCTCATGTAAGGGGGATTGACGATGAATAAGCGCCTAAGCCTCATTCAAGCGTTTCGATCGGAAATGAAGCGGGCTGCCCGCGGAACCACTTTGCTCCACATCAACTCGTTCACTAATTTATGGGAATATGAAATCGGGGCATTTGATGGGTTGCCGCCGGATATCGAACGGCTTGTCGCCGACCGCGCCGCCGAGCTCGGGCTGATGGACGAGTAGGCCTGAATCCTTGCACCATCGGTTCTTCTTTTTCACCCGTTCGCTCATGGATGAGGACAACCCCTGTTGTTCACCCACTTTCTAGAAGTCCGGTGAAAAACCGCGGTCACACACCAATCGATGGCATTTTCATTCAGAAGAGAAAACTGGTTCTGCAGGGTTTTTCTAATTGAGAAATGAGTGGCATCAGTCGTTTTCGCACGAAATCACCAGCCTCCTAGAAAAAAAGCCGGCGCCCGCTACGGATGGGACGCTGGCTTTTCCTCGGCCGGAATGAGCGTTTTCAGTTCACGGCGCAGCAATTTTTGCGCGGCGTTGCGCGGCAGCCGGTTGACGAAGTAAATGCGGGCCGGCACTTTGTATTTTGCCAACCGCGCGCGACAGAACGCGCGCAGCGCTTCTTCATCCGCTGCGGCGCCCGGTTTGAGGCGGACGAAGGCACACGGCACTTGCCCCCATGTTTCATCCTCGATACCGGTCACCCCCGCTTCCTCAACGTCCGGATGCGAAAGCAGGACGGCCTCGATTTCAGCCGGGTAGACGTTTTCTCCTCCGGAAATGATCAAATCGGAACGGCGGTCGAGAACGTACAAAAATCCCTCTTCATCCAAGTAACCGATATCGCCAGTGTACAGCCAGCCGTCGCGAATCGCGGCCGCTGTTGCCTCAGGGCGGCGCCAGTAACCTTTCGTCACGTTCGGCCCTTTGACGACAATTTCCCCCGCTTCGTACGGAGCGGCCGTCTTTCCGTCGTTCTCGATGCGAAGCTGAGCGGGAAAGAGCGGCTTGCCGGCCGAACCGAGCTTCGTCAAGCTGTATTCCGGGGCAAGAGTTACTATTTGCGATGCCGTTTCCGTCATGCCGTACGTTTGATACACCGGTATGCCCTTGTCTTTGCACGCCTCCAAAAGCGGCCGCGGCGCCGGCCCGCCCCCTAGCAGCATACAGCGGAACGTATCCGGATAACGCGCATCCCCAAGCACCGCAAGCAACCGCTGCAACATCGCCGCCACGACCGACATGACTGTCACCTCGCCACGCATGATCCAGTCGTTCGCCTCTTCCGGATCAAACGATGGCTGCAAGCGCATCGGCATGCCATAGATGACGCTGCGCATCACGATCGACAAACCGCTGATGTGAAAGAGCGGCACGGCGGCAAGCCAACAATCGTTCTCCTGCACGCCCAAATTAAGCGCTGATCCGACCGCGCTCCACCAATGGTTGCCGTACGTTTGCATTACTCCTTTCGGCGCTCCAGTGGTGCCGGATGTATACATGATCGTCGCCACATCGTCAAGATCACACGTCTCTTTCTCATCGACCTCCGCTTCCGGAAGCGCCGCCAGTTCTTCGACCGATAGAACGCGGCCGTCGCCGCCCAATCGCCCCGCCAAATCATTATCGGCGATGACGAGCCGGGCGCCGCTGTCGTCAAGTTGCCAACCGAGTTCGTAAGCCGTCAGGCGCACGTTCAGCAGCAACACCCGAGCCCCAAGGAAAAACAAGGCGTGAACGAGCTCCACCATTTCGATGCGATTTTTCATCAACAGCGCGACGATCTCGCCCTCTTTGACACCGACCCGAGCGAGACGGCGCGCCCAAACGGCCGCCGCTTCATGAAGCGCCGCAAACGTTTTTGACCGCTTTCCGTCGCTAACCGCGACTCGCTCCGGCGTCAAAAACGCCCGTTGCTTCAGCCAATTCGGCATCATCGTCATCGGCTTCCCTCCGTTTCTTCGTTTGTCAACTGTTTTTCACCGTCCTAATAGGGAAAAAGCAGCTCGACGTACGAGGTCAAGCTGCTTGGCAGCGCTCACGGGAAGCGCGGGAATTGGCCGAAATCCGGTTTCCGTTTTTCCTTGAACGCCCGCATTCCTTCCTTCGCCTCTTCGGTCGTGTAGAAAAGAAGGGTGGCGTCGCCAGCGAGCTGTTGGATGCCAGCCAACCCATCGGAATCGGCGTTGAACGCCGCCTTTAAGAAGCGAATGGCGGTCGGGCTTTTTTCCAAAATTTCCTTCGCCCATTTGACGGTCTCTTCCTCAAGCTGATCAAGCGGGACGACTTTGTTGACGAGCCCCATCTCGAGCGCCTCTTGAGCGTTGTACTGGCGGCACAAATACCAAATTTCGCGCGCTTTTTTATGGCCGACGATGCGCGCTAAATAGCCGGCGCCATAACCGCCGTCAAAGCTGCCGACTTTCGGGCCGGTTTGTCCGAAGATGGCGTTGTCAGCCGCAATCGTCAAATCGCAGACGACATGAAGCACGTGGCCGCCGCCGATCGCATAGCCAGCGACCATCGCGATGACCGGTTTCGGAATGACGCGGATGAGCCGCTGCAAATCGAGCACGTTCAAGCGCGGAATTTCGTCCTCGCCAACGTATCCGCCATGGCCGCGCACTTTTTGATCGCCGCCTGAACAAAACGCTTTGCCGCCGGCGCCGGTCAAAATGATGACACCGATGTCCGCATCATCGCGCGCCTTCGTGAACGCATCAATCATTTCGTTCACCGTTTTCGGCCGAAACGCGTTATGTACTTCCGGACGATTGATCGTAATTTTGGCGATGCCGTCGTACGTTTCATAAATAATGTCTTCATACTCATACTGCTTCACCCATGGAAACGGCATTCACAATTCCCCCTTTGTCATGAATTCACTTACTATTTTAGCAAAAATCTCGGGCTGTTCCACGTGAATTGCATGTCCGGTTTGACTCACGGACATCCGTTCACTATTTGGCAACCGCTCTTGCATTTGGGTCGCTAGGCGACAAAACTTCTCATCTTCTTCCCCACATAGGAGAAGAACGGGCTGCTGCACCCCGCCAAGCTGCTCCCAAAACGACGGCTGCACGCCGGTGCCCATTCCGCGCAAGCTGTTGGCCAGCCCCACCGCCGTATGGCGAAGCCGCTCACGGCGAAGCGCCGCCCGCACCGGCGCCGGCAACCGCCGTTGTGTCGCAAACAATGGAAGCTGCTCCCAATAGTCGACGAACGCGCGCACGCCCTCCTGTTCAATCCGGCGCGCCAACGCCTCGTCCGCTTCTCGCCGCGCGCGCCGCTCCGCTTCTGTTTTCAGCCCCGGTGAACTGCTTTCAAGAATGAGACGGCGGACGCGGTGCGGATAAAAAATAGTAAACGCCAAAGCTAGACGTCCCCCCATTGAATACCCGAGCACGTTCACCTGTTCGAGGCCGAGCTGATCAAGAAGCGCCGCCAAATCAGCCGCGGCCCGCTCGATTCGATAGCGCATAGCAGCGGCCGGCGCTTCGGTCCGCCCATGCCCCAACAGATCGACGGTGATACAGTGCCAACTCGACCAATGCGACAGTAGCGGACGCCATGTGTCAGCGCTGCCGGTAAACCCGTGAAGCAACAACAGCGGTTCCCCTTCCCCATATTGTTCCACATGGTAATCAATCCCATTCAGTTTCATATCGATTCCGTTCCTCTTTGTTCGAGAAATTTCGCAATTTCCTGGGAAACCTCATCCCATAGCTGTCGATGCATACGGACGTTTTCCGCCCGCGACGTCCGCACTTCGACAACATTCAGGCCGCCGCTGTGGAGCGCTGCTGAGACATGGCGGCGAAATTCCTCCCATGTATGAGGCTGGGCATAGCGGCCTCCGTATAGATGAACGGCATGGTGAAACGATAGACCGGTCGGCGTGCCAAACAGCGTTTCGAACGCTCCTTCATAGCGAGCCTGCGGCAAAAAGGAGAAAATGCCCCCACCGTTGTTGTTCAACAAAATGATCGTTGCCGACAGCCGATGCATGGCGGCGGCCAACAGCCCATTGACATCATGGTAAAACGACAGATCGCCGATCACGAGCACAAGCGGATCCGTGACCACACTGGCGCCTAGCGCGCTCGAGACGACACCGTCGATACCGTTGGCGCCGCGATTGGCCAACAGGCGAATCGGTTTGTCGTTGGTCCAAAAAAACGTATCGGCATCGCGAATTGGCATGCTGTTGCCGACAAAGAGCGCCGCACCGGGCGGCAGCAGCTCAGCGAGTTCCGCGAACACTTTTCCTTCAAACCATTCGTCAGACGGCAGACGCTCCCGCAGCACGGTGCGGGCGAGAGCGTTGATCTCCCTCCAAACGGTCGACCAAGCGCCAGCGCGCGGCTTCGGTTCAGCCAGGCCAAGCAGCTGGCGACAAAACGCCGCAGCATCGCTATGGACGAAGCACGAAGCCGCTAACGTCGGATCGCGAAAGCCACCGTCATCGACGACGATTTGCCGGATAGTGCGATGTTGTTTCAGCCATAAAAAGAGCGGTTTCGACACCGGCATGGCGCCAAAGCGAAGCACCACGTCCGGGACAAGGCGGGAAGCGGCCGCTTCCTGCCGCAATATGGCGTCGTAGCTGTCAATCACATACGTTTTGTCATGCGAGCCGGCGCGTAGCTGGGAAAGCGGATCGGCGAGAATCGGGAAATCCAGCGCGCGCGCAAGCTCCGTCACCGCTTCAGCAAAGCCGGGCTGATCAAGCGGCCCGCAAACAATCAGCCCACGCTCGGCCGCCGCTAACTGCTCGTAAACCATCGCCGCACTGTCGCCGGCCAGCATCGAACGACCGCTCAGAACTTGCGGCGCTTTGGAAACGGACCGCACGCTCTCCCAAACGCCATCATCGATCTCGGGAACAAGCGGCTCGCGAAACGGGGCGTTGACATGGACGGGACCAGCTGGGGCGCTTGCCGCCATCGCCGCGGCCCGCGCCGCCATCGTCCGCGCGTAGCCGATCATCGCATCGGTCTCTTCCGGCAGCGCCAAGTCGACAAACCATTTTGCATATCGTCCGTATAAATGCAGTTGGTCAATGGCTTGCGGCGCTCCGACATCGCGCAGTTCGTGCGGGCGATCGGCCGTCAGCACGACCAGCGGCACCCGCGAATAGTGCGCCTCCACGATGGCCGGCCAATAGTTGGCCGCCGCCGTCCCGGATGTGCATACGAGCACGATCGGCCGCTGCTTCGCTTTCGCCATGCCGAGGGCAAAAAACGCGGCGGACCGCTCATCAATGTGCATCCAAAAGCGAAACTTAGGATGAGCCGCGATCGCCATCGCCAACGGCGTCGAGCGCGACCCCGGACTGATGACCGCTTCGGTCACCCCAGCCTGCGCCAAGCCGTCGACCAACGCAGCCACGTACAACGATAACGCCTTAGTCATTATCCATCACCCCTAAAGCGGATCGCATCGGTCTCATTTTCACCGCTGTTTCCTCATACTCACTGTCCGGGTCCGAATCAGCGACAATGCCGCAGCCGGCAAACAGAACAGCATCGTTACCAACGAGCAGCGCAGAGCGAATGGCGACCGCCCATTCCCCGTCACCTTCGCTGTTCACCCAACCGATCGGAGCAGCGTACCACCCGCGATCTAGCGGCTCAAGGGAGCGAATCGCCGCCAACGCCCGTTCGCGCGGCGATCCACCAAGCGCTGGTGTCGGGTGAAGCAACTCCACCAATCTGAGCACAGACGGCTCGCGGCAACCACGGCCGACGACCGGAGTGCACAAATGCTGAATGTGCGGCAGCTTCAGGAGCTGCGGCCGTGCGGGCATTTCCACCGCCTCACAGACCGAGGAAAAAAGGCGGTGAATCATACGCACGACGAATTGATGCTCCTCACGATTTTTCACATCCGCCTGCAACCACGCGCCAAGCCGCTCGTCCTCATTCGGAGTGGCGCCGCGGCGCACCGATCCGGCCAAGCATACAGAGCCGCATGTCAGCCCAGCCTTTTCGACAAGCTGTTCGGGAGAAGCGCCGATCAAACAGCGGCCATCTTGTTCAAAAGCAAACAAATAGGCAAACGGCTGCTGCTCGCGCAGGCGGAGAAGCACGGCGGCCGGATCAGGCGGTTCTGTGAACCGCAAGCGGCGGGCGCGGGCCAGCACCACCTTGTCCAATGAACCGGCGCGAATTTGCCCGATGGCCTCACGCACCGCGGCAAGCCAACGATCACTCGCTTCCTCAACATCGGAAACAAGCGTGGGCAGCGCCGCCGGAGCATCCGCGCGCAGTGAAGCGCGATCCAACAGCCGTCCGACCCGCTCCATCTCCCGCTCCCCTTTTCCGCCGACAGGCACCGTCACCGTCAGCTGTGCCCGCCCGTTGCGGACGGTAAGAAGCACCGCCGGAGCGATGAGCTTAGCGGCCGGAAAACGACTCCATAAACCGGTTCGCTCCCGATGCGGATCAAACGAAAACCCGCCGAACAAGAGCGGCGGCTGATGGACTTCGCCATAGCTGACAACGCGCTCGCTCCATTCTTGACGCTTCGCCTCCATCTCGGCAAACCGGTCATCGCCGTTATCCGTCTCCAATGTGCATACCGAGCCGAGACCGACTAGAACTGTAGTCCCGCTTGGATTCGACCAAAAAAACCGTTCGCGAAATCCGCACGCCGGCCCTTGCATAAAAAAAGAAACCGGATCGATGTGTTCCCACGGTTCCGTCCAGCTGACAAACGGCCTCGCTGCACGCGCCGCCCATTTATGCAATTGTTGCTGAAGCTGATGTCGAAATCCAATGGCCATTCATCCTCACGCTTTCTTTCGCAAAGTTCCTTCCCCATCCCACTTCCCATTATATATAGTAGGAAATAATTTATCTATCGGAAAGGGTTGACACGCTTTCACCGTTTTCCTACACTTATTTTGAACGTAAACGAACCGTACTTTCACGGAATATAAGGGGAATGGGGACATGCAACTGTTAACGATGGACCAACGCCCGCCAGCCCGCCGCGACTGGCGCGTCTTTTGGCGGCTGACGCGTCCGCACACGCTGACAGCGGCGTTTGTGCCCGTCTGCGTCGGCACGGTGCTGGCGCTTGGCGACACATCAGTCGACTGGCTGCTGTTTGCTGCGATGCTTTTGGCTTCGCTGCTCATCCAAGCGGCGACCAACATGTTCAACGAATATTATGACTACAAACGCGGTCTCGATTCACCTGAATCCGTCGGCATTGGCGGCGCCATCGTCCGCGATGGCCTCAAGCCCAAAACCGTGCTCGCCTTGGCGTTTGGCTGCCTAGGGGTGGCGATGCTGATCGGCGTCTATATCTGCATGGAAAGCAGCTGGTGGCTCGCCGCTGTCGGCACGATTTGCATGGCGGCCGGCTACTTTTACACTGGCGGACCGTTTCCGATCGCCTACACTCCGTTTGGCGAGCTGGCAGCTGGGTTTTTTATGGGGTGTTTAATCATCTTGATTTCGTATTTCATCCAAACCGGCGCCATTCACGCCGATGTCGTTTATGTCTCGATCCCGCTGGCGATTTTCGTCGGTGCCATTTTGCTGGCCAACAACATCCGTGACTTAGAGGGCGACCGCGAAAAAGGGAGAAAGACGCTCGCCATTCTGGTCGGGCGCGTTTGGGCGGTACGCTTGCTCGCCCTCATGTTTGTCGCCGCCTTTCTTTGGACGGTCGGACTTGTGATCATTGGCACCGTTCCTCCTTGGGCGCTGCTCGCCTTAGTCAGCGTTCGAAAGGCGGTGGCGGCGACGCGGGGATTTATCGGCAAAGTCAAACCGCTGGAAATGATGCCGGCCATGAAAGCGACAGCGGAGACGAATACGCAATTCGGCTTTTTGCTCGCCATCGGCTTGTTGATCAGCCATTGGCTGTAACACGCGGTCACCATGTGGCCGTGTTTTTTATGCTGACAAACATAAACCGGCTGGCTGTCGGCTTCATCCTCTGACCGTGTTTTTTTTTCGTTTTCGCCCATACTAACCTTATAAAGGGCTGACGGAACGCCGCGGGCGCCCCGCCGGTAAGTGTTTCTCCCACGGAAGCGCCTTGATTCCAATGGGCTCCGTTTCTCGCAAGCGGTTGAGAAAACGCGGCCGGATGCCACGTCAGCCTGAACAACGCGAATGGCGAAGGAAGGAGTTGCAACCGATGTTGACGAACGAACAGCTGGCCGCCCTCCGCTCCACCTTGCTCGCGATGAAACAGGACATCGAAGAGCGGCTGAAACAAAACGACCATTTCGGCCTCATGCGCAGCCATGCCCACGATGCCACCGGCGAGCTGGCCAGTTATGACAATCATCCGGCCGACGAGGCGACCGAGCTGTATGAGCGGGAAAAAGATTTGGCGTTGGATGAACATACCGAGCGCGAATGGCGCAGCATCGAGCGGGCGCTCCAAGCCATGGACGAGGAAACATATGGAACGTGCCGCGTCTGCGGTCAGCCGATCCCGTACGAACGACTGGAAGCGCTGCCGACCACCCTTTATTGCCGGGAGCACAGCCCGGACCAAACCGTCTCACAAAAACGGCCGCTGGAGGAAGGAGTGCTCATGCCGCCGTTTGGCAAATTTGATTTTGACGGCCGCGATGAGTCGGTCGCTTACGATGCCGAGGATGCGTGGCAGGAGGTCGCCCGTTACGGCACGTCCGATACCCCGTCCGACCTTGGCAAAAACGTTGACTACTACGGCGAAGTGTACGCCGAGTCGGAAGAGAACGTCGGCTATGTCGAGGACTTGGAAAACTTCGCAGCTGTCGATTTGTACGGAAAAAACGTTCACGTGTACCCGACAAGAGAACACGAACAGCTCGAACAGCAATTGGATGATGAAGGCATCATGTCCAATCTCGGCGATTTGCCGGCGTACGAAAAAGACCCGTATACGTCCACAGGCAGTTACCGCCGTTATGACGAAAGGCCATCCGAACAACGTTTTGATGAACCCACTCCTTAAACGATCCGGGAACAATGAACTTCACACAAAGGATCATCAGCACTTTGGTCTTTTTTGAAACGGAGAAAGTGCGTGTTCCGTACTACATACTGCAACGGAACGAAACGATAAACCTACACGAAATTGAGTACCAGCTGGACGGTGATGATTGACCTAAACAAGGGTGTCTTGAGCTAAGCAGGACACCCACCTTCAACCTTTTCAGGTGGGGCCGGACCATCGGTGAATGTCGACCGTTTTCACCTTCCGTTTTGACCTAACGTTCTGCGCGAGAAGGGGAACGCGACATCTTTCTCGATTGAGAACCCTTAACTAAACGTACTTTTCTCTCAGCATCCCGCGGGAGCGAATTACCGCCTTGACCGACGAGTCAAACGCGTTTTTCCGGTCGGTCAGTTCGGCCAACGGGGTCGTTTGATCCATGAACCGACGGGTTAAACTCGTTTTTCCCGGTCGCCCAGCCCGTCGATTTCCCCATTTGTCTCGTTGACCCCCGCCCCTTTAGAAGGCTGGTGAAACGCCGCTGTCACACACCAATCGGCGGCATTTTCATTCAGAAAAGAAAGCGGATTTTGCAAGGTTTCTCTAAATGAGAAATGGGTGAGATCAGTAACAGTTTCCCCGAAATCGCCAGTCTTTTAGAAGGTTGGTGAAACGCCGCTGTTTGCCTTGATTGACGGTTGAACGGTGAACATAGCAGCTGCTGCCACAAGTTTTTCTACTTGAGAAACGATTCGGAAAAGCGGTTGTGTGAGCAACTCACCGGCCTTTTCCACAAATATCCCCATCACCACCCGGATGTCGATAAATTTTGGTTGCACATCGCTTCTTACTATATTATAATATATATAAACTAATAATTATTATAAAAAAGGAGGCTGCCTATGGCTTCTGCATCGTACGACTTTCACCATCTTCCTCATGTCAAAACGCAGAGTGAATCGAAGAAAGCGCTCTGGGTGACGCTGGCGCTGACCATATTGTTTACCGCTGTGGAGATCGCCGGGGGGATTCTTTCAAACTCGCTTGCCTTACTGTCCGATTCTGCTCATATGGCTTCCGACGTATTGGCGCTCGGACTGAGCATGATCGCTCTTTACTTGGCGACACGTCCGCCTAATCCTCGTTTTACATTTGGGTTTTTGCGGTTTGAAATCATCACCTCGCTTTTGAACGGTCTAACGTTGGCCGTCATTGCGCTCTGGATCTTATGGGAAGGCATTCAGCGCTTTCTCCATCCGCAGCCGATCCAGTTTCGCCTCATGCTCGGGATTGCCGCCGTCGGCCTCATCGTCAACGCGACGCTGACGATCGTCTTAAGCCGAAGCACAAAAGCGGAAGACAACTTGAACGTTCAGAGCGCCCTTTGGCATTTCATCGGCGACTTAATCAGCTCGATCGGTGTCATCGTTTCCGCGCTTCTTATTTATTGGACCGGCTGGACAGTATTCGACCCGATCATCAGCTTGGTGATCGCCGCCATCATTTTCACGGGCGGGGCGAAAATTATGCGCGAATCGTATCTCATCTTAATGGAAGCCGTGCCCGAACGATTTGACCTCGAACAAATCCGCGCCGACATCCGAACGATCGAAGGGGTCGAAGACGTGCATGATATGCATTTATGGGCCATCTCGACCGACCATTACTCGCTGTCGGCTCACGTGTTTGTCAACGAACACATCCAACCGCTTTGCGTCATCTTAGCCGTGAATGAACTGCTCCAAAAGAAATATGGCATTGCACACGCAACCATTCAGGTCGAACATGCAATGCTCCATGACCACGGAACCTATGGTAAAGCATTTTTAGAGAAAAAAAGAATAGGAAGATGATAAAGCTCCTTACCAAATGAATGGAGGCTGTTCCTAAGAGGTGTACCCAACCATTTGGGAACAGCCGCTTGAGAAGTGAGATGAGGAGGCGATATGTTCTCTTCAATCCCGTCTTCTACCTATCCCCCAAATGTGAGCGCCACTTCATAGGCATACATTTGATTCCCAAGAACGTAATCAAGCGGTGCTTTTCCCCGCTGATCATGCGCTTTGCGAAATGCTTCGCTTTTTGTCCAGCCAATAAACGCATCTTTTGTCTCCCACATGGTGCAAACACGCACTTCATCATAATTGTTTGGTTGTTCATTTACCAAAATATCCAAACGCACAAATCCAGGTGCTTTTTCAATTCCTTTTCTTTCTTCAAATCTTTTCACCAGCTGTGATGCGAACCCTTTCTTTACGCGAATCTCATTAGCCACTAAATACATTGCAGTCATTCTTTCGTGCCCTCCTAATACTTTCCTTTCACATCGAAAAATTACGATCTACCTTCCCTACTTACTCACATGGCTCCATGAATCACCGAGCCAACAGTGGAACTGTGCGACTGCTTAGCGGCAGCAGCATCTCTTCTTCTTTTTGGAAAGAAAAACGGTTGATGATCCTCATCATACACAATGTGTACATCTATTCCGAAAACTTCTCGGAACATTTCCTCGCACATCACCTGCTGCGGCGCTCCCTCATAAACAATACGCCCCTGTTTGACAACAATCATTCGGTCGCTGTATTGAGCTGCTTGATTGATGTCATGCAACACCATGACAACTGTAACTCCCCATTGTTTATTGAGTTGCCGAACGAGCTCCATAACTTCCAGCTGATGAACGATATCCAAATGATTCGTTGGTTCATCCAACAGCAGCAGTTTGGGGCATTGAGCAATAGCCATCGCAATCCAAGCTCTTTGCCGCTCCCCACCCGACAACGAGGGAAGAAAACGATTGGCATATGATGTAAGATTCGTTACATTCAACGCCCATTCAATAACCCGTTGGTCTTCTTGACTGAGATTCGCTGCCCATCGTTGATAAGGATATCTTCCTAACTCTACTAATTCCGATACCGTTATGTCTAACAAATGATTTGTCAACTGTGGCAGCATCGTCATCGTTTGTGCTAATTCTTTCTGCCCCCACGACTTCAGCTGTCGTCCATCCAAAATAACCATTCCTTCCAAAGGCTGAAGAAGGCGGGCTACAATGCGGAGCAATGTCGACTTCCCCGAACCATTCGGACCAATAATACTAGTGATTTCACCTTCTCGAATCTCCAAATTAATATGTTCAAGAGCAAACGAATCCGAGTGGCGATAGACTACATCACGAACGAAAAGCACCGAGCCCACCTCTTTTATAAAGGATATATAGAAAGAACGGGCCACCTAAAAATGAGAGGACCAACCCAACCGGAAGTTCGACTGGATCAAACCAACTGCGCGCCAATGTATCTGCCAAGACAAGAAACCCTCCTCCAGCTAGTGCCGAAAAAGGCAAAACCACTCGTTCATCATCGCCAACAATCATTCGGACAATATGTGGAATGACCAAACCGATAAATCCGACCATTCCCGATACGCTGACAGCAATTCCAGTGAGCAATGCGCTGACAACAATTAAGAAGAACCGAGACCATTCGACATGATGACCTAACAGCTTCGCCATATCGTCTCCCAATCGCAGTAAGCGAATGGGTTTGATAGCCAGTAAAGAAAGAAGCAAGCCCGGAACTCCATACATCAACAACAATTTCGCTTGCTCCATGGTAGCGCCGCTGATGACCCCAGTCATCCATGGCAGTACTGCTTCAACCCGATCGCTGTATAACAGCATAATGGCGCTCATCGTCGCTCCTACCACCGCGTTGATCGCCACGCCTACTAGCACGATCCGTCCAATCGATGTTCCCTTCGCTTGCCACGATAAAGCGTACACTATCATGGCTGTGATAAACCCGCCTACAAATGCCGCAATCGGCAGCACAGCTAAATGTTCAGGAAATACAATTGTAATCGTTACAGCCATCAACGCAGCACCTGATGACACACCGATAATCCCCGGATCAGCCAGCGGATTTCTCATCACCCCTTGCATAATCGTCCCTGCGACAGCCAAACACATTCCGACAATCATGCCGACAATTGTCCGTGGCAAACGCAAGTCCCAAACGATCGTTTCGTTAGGAGTGTGTTTTCGTTCAATTAAGCAATCCCATACTTGCACTAAGCTGAGTTTGACACTTCCTGTAATAATTGAATAAACAAATACAGAAAAAAGGAACACAAGTAAGACCATCAATGTTAAAACTCTGCGCCGATAGTATGGATGCCGCTTTGCTCCCACAGCCATGACTTGCCTATCCATTGTTAAATCACCGCCTTTTTCCCTTTCAGCTAGGGAAACAAGCTGAAACCAATCCCTCCGCCTCTTCTTCTTTTACTAGCTGTTGTGGTAATGGAAGAAACGATTCAAAAAGACCATTACTTCACTTTTACTTTTCGTAATTCTTTATTCATGTACTCTAACGCTTTTCCGACGTTCACTCCAGGATTGGCAGCAAACAATGAATTAGGGAGGAAAACCACTCTGTTATTTTTGACTGCCCGCAAGTTTTTCCATGCACTTGTTGATAATAACTTCATGAATTCTTTTTTCACTTGCGCCTGATTGCCATGAGCAATTATAAAAATCACGTCCGGATCACTCTGGATAATGCGCTCGCTGCTCAGGGAAGCGTAACCGGGATACTCTTTGATTTTTGGAAACTGAGCAGCAACGTTTTCACCGCCAGCCTTTTTCAACACATCGCCAGCATAAGAGTTCGGTAATGCTGCCAAAGAAGTGACTCCTGCTCCAAAAACAATCAATGCCCGAACTTTTGTTTTGGACTTGCTGTATGTCTTGATTTTTTTATCAATTCCACTGACAAGCGCTTTTGCCTTAGACGATTTTCCAAACAGATTTCCTAATAAAATAATGGATTGTCGAATATCATCGACCGAATCGCCTGATGTCAGCACCACTTTCAATTTGAGAGATTCAGTCTTTTTCAAATAGCTTTGAAATGATTTGGAAGCGATGATTACATCGGGCTTGAGACTCACAATCTTCTCGAAATTTGGCTGGTGGATATTTCCAACTTCAGGAATTCTTTTCAGTGAGCGTGCAACCGGGACGTTGGTTGTCGGCCTTCCTACGACAGAAATCCCTAAGGCTTGAAGAGTGTTTAAATCACCGCTTCCTAATACTACCACTCGTTTTGGCACGCTCTTGAATTTCACGATTCTCCCTGCCAAGTCTTTGACCTTGACACTTTTGTCTGCTGCATGGACACTTCCTGAATAGGCTGCCAATCCTCCTAGCAACAAGCAAAATACGAGAAGCAACGATACGAATCGTCTCATGATGAGCACCCCCTATTAATGATTTTGATTATTATTATCATTAACACTTACATAAATGATATTAATTGATAATGATTATTCTTGTCAATAAAAATTTGCAAAACAAAAAATTTTTGGTTCAACACCAGAACGCGACTTAATAGACGGTCCATTCCGCTGAGCAAGTGTAGGCGTTTCCTGTCCCTTCTTGGACGCATACGCCAAGAATGCAATAAAAAATCAAGAACAACTTTTGATGAATAGCCAATTTTTTATCTGCCCACTTTCATTCCCGTCAAATCAAGGTCTCTAAAAGGAAGAAAGGAAAGCAAGAGCGAATACAACGATACAGATATCAACTGAGAAAGGAAGGGAAAACTTATGGAAATCGGAACAATCTTCTCGTTTTTCAGCGTCGCTGTTTTGCTTACGTTAGCCCCAGGCCCGGACATTTTGTTCGTCATCGCCCAAAGCCTGTCCCAGGGCAAACAGGCGGGCATCGCCACCGCACTCGGGCTGTGCACCGGCCTGCTTGTCCATATCAGTGCCGCCACGTTTGGCGTCTCAGCCATCATTTATCAGTCGGCCTTGGCCTTTGCCGTCGTCAAATACGCAGGGGCCGGGTATTTGCTGTACTTGGCATGGCAGGCGTTCCACGAAAAAGACGCTGGCCTAGCACTCGGGCGTCAAGAGCAGCTCGCCTTGAGATCGCTGTACAAAAAAGGCATCTTGATGAACGTGCTCAATCCGAAAGTGTCGCTCTTCTTTTTGGCGCTCCTGCCGCAGTTCGTTGATCCATCAGCGGGCCGCGTGCCGCAACAGATGTTGCTTCTTGGCGCCGTCTTCCTCATTCAGGCGCTCGCCGTGTTCACCTTGGTGAGCATCGGCGCGGAAAAACTCCGCCACTGGCTGCTGTCGAACGAACGAATCGCTCGGCAAATCCAGTGGCTTAAAGGCATCCTGTTCGCCGCCATCGGCATCCAAATCGCCTTCAGCGAGCGACCGTAGCGGCCGAAAACGAAACGAGCGGGCTGTTTTTTCAGCCTGCTTAAGATTTTTTAGCAGCTGCACACCTAGTTGACAAAGCGGGCCATCAAAAGCAAATCCCAATACGTCTTGTCATCGATTTTCGCCGCGTTTTTCTTCACCCCTTCTTCCACAAATCCAAACTTTTGATACAATCGAATCGCGTTCGTGTTGTCAGCGACGACTTCGAGGCAAACTTTTTCAATAAACGGATGTTCCGTTGCCCACTCAAGAAGCGTCGCAAGCAGCGCCTTGCCGACCCCTTGGCCCCGAAAGCTGTTTTTCACGCTCATACCAAAAGCCCCTTGGTGCTTCGTCCGTTGCTTATTACCGTTATGAAAATCCAAAAACCCGATGATATCCCCTTCCTGCTCGGCGACAATCGCCAGCTTTCCGGGATCATCCATCATTTGTTGCAACCATTGTTTTTGCTGCTCGCTCGTGATTGTTACTTCCGATGCCGTCGTCAGCAAATACGACGCTTCCGCCGCCACCGCCTTCACAAACGCAACGATCCGCTCGGCATCCTCGGGCCATGCCGTCCGTATAACAATCGGTTGGCCGCTTGCCGTCACCAACCGCCTTGGCTGGATGTTTCCCATAACGATCCCTCCTTGCATTGTTCTGGTTGCTCACTTGTGAGTGAACGACCCCCACTTAATTTTCTAGCGAAAATTTGAAGTGGAGGCTTCCAAAGAAGTTTGACTGCTTCAAGCAATCCTTATTCTTTGAGGCGTGTCCACTTCGCCGCTAGAGCATAAGACACTCAGGTCTACAGCTTTACTTTTCTTTAAGATGTTTAATGCGCCATTGACATCAGCATTAATTAGTTTGCCAGACTTTGTTCGATACAAGCCGCGCTTAATACGTTTGCCGCTGAACTTATATTCTTTTGGATTGTCGGCATTATATTCAGGAATCTCATCGCCGTCAAAAAAGCTGGCTTGAGACGTATATGATTCTTCCTGTTTAAAGAATTCAATGCCGTAAAATTCACAAAGATATTCTAGTTTTTCTTTTATGTTACCGAGAGGAATATTGACAAAGTTTTGATTTGTCTTTTTTCCTAGATTAATATTGCGTTGCAATGTCTCAGCATAGCCAATGACAAGTTTGCCAATTTGATTTTCAATACAGTAGTTAATGATGTAACGGCAAGTCTTGTTGATATAATCATTCACTTTATTATTGCGATTCATAGCAAGCAACGCCTGTTTACGAGTCGTGCCTTTGATTTTTTGCTTATCTTTCATGCTTTGAAGTCTGGCATTTTCTTTGTTAAACCATTGATTTATACTTTTTAATCTCCGCCCATCAATGATGAATGATCTGCCGTCTGATGTGACACAAGTGGCAAGATTGTTTAATCCTAAATCAATGGCCAGTGCTTTTTGGTCATTTAATTCTCTTTGATCTTCAGGCATTTCATATTTGTACTGAATCTCAAAGAACCTGGCATGATGCTTAGGAATGATTTCAATCTGCTTAATCTTTTTGTCCAGCAACACAGGCGGAATCGTTATCGTGATAGGCTTGTGAGTCTTTTTAAATAGGCGAGAATACGGTATCGTGAATTTGTTGCCGTCTATACGAATCTGGCCAATGATCAGTGAATGAAAGCCATCTTTTTTAAGATATTTTGGAATACTGATAGCCTTGTAGTCATATTTTCCTCGTTTGGCAAGACTGATCAAACCAAAGAAAGATTTAAAGGCTTCATTGACCTTTTTTAAAATTTGCTGTGCCATGTTGCTGTTTAACAGCTTATAGTTTTCGTTAGTTTTTGCAAGATGATCGTTTTTCTCATAATTAAGAAATTCCTTGTGTTCAAAATAGTATTGTCTGACATTGTACAATCCGACGTTGTACATGTTCTTGGCAATATGGCACAGTTCTCGAAGAGTCAAGTATTCTTCTTTGGTCAAACCATTTAGCTGTTGCTTGATACAAAAATACATGTTTTCACCTCCCATCTAACTATATGATACTATAATTTTACTGAATCTATACTATTTTCAGTAAAATATAGTTAAGGCGATTCATCTCCCACTTACTCCGCTTCGCTTCGTTGAAGTGGGAGTCTCTTCTCGCCTAATTAAGATAAAAAATCTGCTTGACGACCAGAAAAACAAAGAGTATACTCGTAGTATACTTTTGATACTAGGGGTATCCACCATGAAAGAACATATCGCTGCTGTGCACAAACAAACGATTGCTCAAGCGGCTGAGCAGCTGTTTCTCGAACGTGGGTTTAACGGCACGTCGATCAGCGATATTTGTGCGGCATCGGGATACAGCCGCCGCACGGTGTACCGCTACTTTGCCACGAAGGAGGAGATTTTGTACTACATTGTCGTGAATGGTCTCGAACAGTTGCGTGATCGTCTCACCGACATCGTGCAAGCCGAGCAGCCGTTTTTGGCCAAGTACGAGCACATTTGTGCGGCGATGCGCGCTTACTACGAACACTGTCCCATTTCGGCGCGCGCCGTCCGCGAGTTTCGCCCGCCATCGTTGGGCGCAGTGACACCCACCATGGAAGCTATTTTCTCTTTAGGAACGGACATCAATGACGCCCTCGCGCGCTGGATCGAGCAAGGCATCGCAGAAGGCGTTGTCCGTGAAACCGCAGACGTCATGATGGCCGTGTACGTGTTTTCTGCACAACTGCATGCGTTGTTTGACCTTGTCGAAACAAAAGGATCGTTTTTGCTGCCGACACTCGGCAAGACGAAAGAGCAGTTTTTTGCCTACGGCCAGAAGATGATTTTCAATAGCCTCGCAAAGGAGTCGTTGCTATGAAACCAAATGAACCGAGCATGACCGCATTGATGTCCTGTTTCGTCCGCGCTTATCATACGGAACATGACACGCCTGTCATTTTTCGTGACGATATGGCCAGACAGCTGATCACGGATGAAGAATACAAACAAATCCAAACCTTTCTCGCCAACGGCTTGGGATTTTTTCCCCCCGAGCGGCTTGATGCATTCTCATCGGACGAAGAGAAAGTGAAATGGATCGTCCAAACGCAGCTCGCTCCGACTCCGCTCGCTCGCGCTGCCTATACCGAACGGATCGTCCAACACGAAAAACGGCTCGGCGCGACGCAATATGTCATGTTAGGAGCAGGGCTGGATACGTTCGCCTTCCGCCATCCACACAGGGGCCTGACGATATTCGAAGTCGACCATCCCAACACGCAGCAATTCAAGCGCGAACGCCTCCACATGGCCAGCTGGAATATGCCGAGCGGCTTGCAACTGGTCGCCGCCGATTTTATCAAGGATGACGTGGCTCCTCGATTGCTCGCAGCCGGCTTTCGCCCAAGTGAAAAAACGGTGTTCAGCCTGCTTGGCGTCTCATATTATCTGGAAAAAGAGCACTTCTATCGTCTTTTGCACCAACTCGCTCCATTGATGACAGAGGGCAGCTCCATCGTGTTTGATTTTGCTGATGAGCAGCTGTTTGCCTCCCCCGTCAAGCGGGTGCAAAACACGCTCGCCCTCGCCCGGCAAAGCGGTGAGCCGATGAAAGCGGCATATTCGCTGGAGGAACTTGAGAAACAGCTGCAACATCACCGTCTCTTCATTTTCGAACACGTATCGCCGGAACAAATCCAAGCGGAATTTTTCTCGAACCGAAACGACGATCTGACAGCGTTTGAACATGTCCATTATGTCCATGCGGTGCGCAAATAACATCCGGGAGAGGCCAGAGGCCTTCCCGGTCTTGTCTGACCCAAAAATTCATGGCTTCGGCTACCATATCATCATCCATCAACGTTCACTTTTAGCATTTTTTCAGCGGAACGGTTGAACCGGATAGCAAATCATTTCTTGAATGCGTCCCTCTCCTTCATTTCATGGGATCATCTGATCGATTGGCTGATTGACAACCGTTGCCCACTTCATTCCAATCCAAGGCAGCCGGTGGAAAAACAAACCCTCCTTCCGCTCATGCTTCCAAGCCCGCGATCTCTTTTTTCATCGCAACGATCCTCATCTGCATTCTAGCAGCGCTTCCCTACCATCGCCGTCCAACTGGAATTTTACTTGGGCGCCTACTACGCCGGCACGCACGACGGCCTGCCGATCATCGGTGTGTATGACGAATACCCAAATTGCTATTTCGTCTATGCCTATGGAGACAACGAAGCCGTTTACAGCATGGTGCTCGCCAAATGCTTGCGCGATTGGATCGCACTGCCTCTTTACGTTCTCCCTGAACCAAAAAGTTTAGTAAAGCAATCAAATCTTTGATGAACGGGGGAGCGCATGTGGAATTTCCTTACTATAGTTGATAGCTTGGACACCTTTAACTATACAGGAAATTCCGCATTTTTTGGGCACTTGATCAAAAAACGAATTGTTTGTCAGGTGTATTTTATGGATAATACCCCTCATTTTGGTAACAACCCTTTTAAAGCAAACGAAACAGCTTCAAGTGTCTGAATGTTGTACTGCGTTGCCTCTAATGCTTCTTCTCGATTTGAAACAAACTCCCCTAAATGATCTAGTGTACAGACAAGCCCTCTTTCGTTCAATTCTTTTACTTTTACAATGGTGCTTTCTATTGTTTCACCAGCGACGACTTGCGAAGCGCCGAATCGAAGTCCCCATCTTTTAGCCGCTTTGTTTAATGTTTTGTTCTGCGAAGCGTATAGGAAAATATTTTTCGATATTTCTGCTAACATCCTCTACCCTCCTTAAATTTAAAACGCTTCGCTTACCGTCTTGGCTTGCATATGAAGGAGCAAATAGTCAGGGCCGCCAGCTTTTGAATCGGTGCCGGACATATTGAACCCTCCGAACGGCTGATAGCCGACGATGGCGCCGGTGCAACCGCGGTTGAAGTAAAGATTGCCAACATGAAACTCCTCCCGCGCTTTTTCAAGGTTGGACCGATTTCGTGAGATAACTGCACCTGTTAAACCGTATTCCGTGTTATTCGCAATATCCAGCGCATGATCGAAGTCTTTTGCCTTCGTAAACGCCACGACCGGACCGAAAATTTCCTCTTGCATGATGCGTGCATTCGGATCAACATTGGCAAACACCGTCGGCTGAATGAAAAACCCCTTTGAACTATCGCCCTCACCGCCTGTCATCAGTTTCCCTTCTTGTTTGCCGATATCAATGTAATGCATCACTTTGTTATATGCAGTCTCATCAATAACTGGTCCCATGAAAGTACTTGGTTTTTCCGGGTCTCCGACAATGAGTTGTTTTGTCAATTCCACAACGCGGTTTAGTACTTGCTCGTACACATCTTCCAATACGATGACACGAGAACACGCCGAACATTTTTGACCGGAAAATCCAAATGCCGAAACGACAATCGATTGTGCGGCTAATTCTAAGTCTGCATCTTTATCAACAATAATTGCATCTTTTCCTCCCATTTCAGCGATGACTCGTTTTAGCCATTTTTGTCCAGACTGAACAATCGCCGCTCGTTCGTAAATGCGGCAACCAACGGCGCGAGAACCGGTGAACGAAATAAATCTCGTTTTTGGATGCTCGACAAGGTACTCTCCAACCTCCGCCTCGCCGCCCGACAAATAATTCAATACACCTGGAGGAAGTCCGGCCTCCTCCATTACTTCAACAAATTTGCCGCTACGATCGGGGCTCGATCGGATGGACGGAGAATAACGGTGTTTCCTGTCACGATGGCAGCAACCGTGGTGCCTGCCATAATGGCGAGCGGAAAATTAAACGGAGAAATGACTAAACCGACGCCCAATGGAATATAGTGAAATGTATTCCGTTCGCTTGGACGGCTCAATACAGGGACGCCATGTTGCAAAGTAATCATTTGCCGCCCGTAATATTCGAGAAAATCAATTGCTTCGGCTGTATCGGCATCTGCCTCTTTCCACGGTTTCCCCACTTCTTTCACTAAGTAAGCGGAAAATTCATGCCTCCTTCTACGAAGAATCGCAGCTGCTCGGAATAAAATATGGGCACGCGCTTCCGGTTTTTCTTTTCTCCACGTTTCAAACGCCTTGAGAGCGGCCTCCATCGCCTGATCGGCCAGTCGTTTGTCCGCTTTGGAAACAATCCCCACGATTTCTTCTTTATTTGCCGGATTGATGGAAACGACTTTCTCCGTTGTCGTAATCCGCTTCCCTCCAATGACAAGCGAATACTCTTTCCCCAAATGATTGCTGACTTCCTCCAATGCCATTTGGAAAGCCTGTTGGTTCTTCTCTACAGTAAAATCTGTTAACGGCTCGTGTTGATAAGGTGTAAACATGTGAATCTGTCCTTTCTTTAAAGTGATTTACGCTCCAAAACGTTTGGCAAACTACTTCTCCATCAGTCAATCAATGATGTCTAGCATTTTATTTTGATCAAATCCCTTGAAAAGTGGTTGAGCCTTTCCGCGCCATTGGACGTTACAACAACAATGTCTTCAATTCTTACACCAAACTTTCCCGTCAAATAGATACCGGGCTCTACACTTGCAACCATTCCTTCTTCCAAAGGTCGTTCATTACTTGACATCAAATACGGTTCCTCATGAACTTCAATACCTAATCCATGACCGGTTCGATGCGTAAACATTTCCCCATACCCTGCCTCTGAGATGATGCTACAAGCCACTTGGTCAATCAGCTTCATTGGAACTCCAGGTTTGATCGCTTTAACAGCTTCATCCTGGGCTTTACACACAATCTCATATACTTTTGCCATTTCCTCTGTTGGTTCCCCAATTACAACGGTTCGTGTTATACCGGAACGATAGCTTGAAGACGTTCATGGGAATCAAGCCAGCTCCCTGTAAAATAGAAAAAATTAGATGGGGAGGAAGCAACCAACGCCTCCCAACCGTTATTTTCCAAAATAGTTTGCGTTTTTTGATTCGTTGAATATGTACATCCATATATATCACTCCTGCCCCAAAAGAGTTAAAAGGGGCTGTCTACGAAGACGACAACCCCTAAACAGCGTCTACCGTTTGACAAGAACCCAGACAATCTGGCATTCTTCATCCCCGTCGTTATAAGCCCAGTGTTCCTCTCCCGCGGGAATCAACGATGCATCCCCAACATTCATTCGATACTCTTGATGATTGCTTCCCGCAATGATCGATCCTTTGATAACAATGGAGTATTCGTCCTCTTCATGAGAACCCATCCCGTGCAACGGAACTCTCGTTTTCGGCGGGATAGTGATCACACCGAATTTAGCTCTGCCACCATCCAAATCCTTTTCTGAAAATAACGTCTTCAGCAATACAGCTGGCCGGTTGTCAGATTGGACTAAATCTGCGTTCACTATAATCATCGTTCGAAAGTCTCTCCCTTTATTTTCTACGCGCTGGTGTCAATCCCTCAACTTCAAACGTTTCCGGATTTAAAATGACACCGTAGATGTCTTTGGCTTGTTCAATGGAAATATATCCATTCTTTGCATCCCAAGCGACCTTCTCCGCTGGCCGTTGGAGAGGATCTCCGTATCCGCCTCCGGTAGCTGTAATCAATCGGACGACATCCCCCTTATTGAGCGGGAAACGCGCACATTTTCCAAATGGTCCGACTACCTCTCCATTTGCTTTTACAATGACCACCTCATTGCGCGATCCATCGTGTCCACCATTGAATCCCCAAGGCAGAAACTTGTGGCGCCCAAACGTGGCTGTAATCGTTTGGCCGTCGGTCATGGCTCTATATGCACGAATGACGCCGCATCCTCCTCGGAATTCCCCAGCTCCGGCTCCGTCCGTTCTCAAACTATATTCGTCAATCATTACTCCATACCGCGTTTCCGCTACCTCGACTGGCACGTTGTACGTCTCACCGTCGCCAATGCAAAATTGCCCCGACGCTCCATCCAATCCTTCTCCTGCTCCCCAGCCGCCGGCAGAAGGCTCGACAATTAAGAATGGCTCGTTCGTGTCATGATGTACACCGGACAGAACGATGCCGCATACAGACAGCAAATGCCCAGCGTTCAAGCGATGGGGAACAACAGGAGCCAGAGCCTTCCATACTAGATCAGCTCCATAAAGCATCGTTTCCCAATATGTCGATACAGCAGCCGGCCTCTCTGCTGAGAAAATCGAGCGGTCATCCGCGATGACTTTCAGGGGACGAAAAACCCCATCATTGACGTCTTGAGACGGATTGGTAACAGCCAAGAAAATCGTCCGAACGGCAGAAACAAGCGCCGTATATGAGCAGTTCACCGGACCAAGCACTTGCGGATGGCTTCCGCGGAAATCGCAAATGAACTCATCATCGGTGATCGTCACCTTTACTTGAACTTTAAACGGCCCATTTCCGAGACCATCATCATCGATAAAGTCCACCGCCTCGAATGTCCCTTTGGGCAGTTTCGCAATTTCTTTCAGGGCAAGTTGCTCCCCATGTTTTAGCAGATGATCGATGGAATCCATGACCACCTCTTTGCCATACTTGTCGCACAGCTCACGGAATCGTTTTTCCCCCGTGCGCAACGCCGCAACTTGAGCCCACATATCCCCAAGGGATAAGTCTGGAAAGCGCACGTTGGCAGCAATCATATCCACGAGAGGCTGATTCAGTTTCCCTTCATCGAACAATTTGATGCATGGGAATTGAAGCCCCTCTTGGAAAATCTCCGTCGAATCTGTTGTCCACGAACCTGGATCTTTGCCGCCGACCTCGGTCCAGTGCGCTTTATTGGCTGAGAACGCCACCAGCTCTCCATCGTAGAAGATCGGCATGACCAACCCTACGTCAGACAAATGAGAGCCTCCGCCGCCGTATGGATCGTTGATAATGATGATATCCCCGGGCTTTAAGTCTCCCTCTTTGCCAAACTTCTCTAACGTTTGTTTAACCATAAACGTTAACATTCCGATAAACCCGGTGACCCCATTCCCTTGCGTCAATAGTTGTCCTTTGGCATCAGTCAACCCACTGGCGAAGTCGAGAACTTCATAAATAATCGGGCTCATCGATGTCCTCGCCAACGTATGGAACATCTCTTCACCGATGGCAATCAACGAATCTTTGACGATCTCAAGTGTAAATTGATCGTATTTCACTTTTGTTTCCATTATGCCATTACACCCCCGTATGGATAATCAAATTCCCGTACTCATCGACTTCGAGTGTTTGATCTGGATACACGACTGTGGAAGTGGAAGATTCCTCGACGATCGCAGGCCCGTGAATGACACTGCCAGCGTTTAAGATGTCTCGATCATAAACATTCGTATCAATCCACCTGTGATCTTCAAACAGCACAGGTCGTACTTCTTTCAATGCTTCCTCCGCATTGTCTCCGATCTTTTCGAGACGGGCAATTTCCGGCTTTTGTACAACACCGAATGCAGTTAAGTGTAAGTTCACAATTTCCGTCGGCGCCCCATCAAGTTTAAAAGTGTAATGTTTTTCGTGAATGTGATGGAAACGAGAAACCATTTCCTTGACGGCTTCCTCGTCCATGACACCGTTTGGTACAGGGACTTTCACCGCATGCTCTTGACCGACATAACGCATATCAGCGTAACGGGCAAACAACACTTTATCCTCGCTGATCCCTTCTTGAGAATATTGTTGCAAAGCCGCCGTTTCTAATTGATCCCACTCCCTATTTAGTTCATCCAAATTCAACTCGCTCACCCGGCGAATGTACGTTTGGATATAGTCGTGCCGGAGATCAGTCATCAGCATTCCCCAAGCCGAGAATACCGAAGCTGCAACCGGAACAATCACCTTTTTAACCCCGAGCTCTTTCGCCAATGCCATAGCGTGCATCGGACCGCCGCCTCCAAATGCCACGAGGGAAAACTCCCGAGGATCATAGCCTTTACGGACGGAAATCAACTTTAATGCATTCAACATGTTGGAGTTGGCAATGCGAATGATGCCCAGCGCCGCTTCCTCGACAGAGATGCCAAAATATTTCGCCACTTTTTCATAAATAGCTTGCTTCACCGCATTCATATCGACTTCATTTTGGAAGTTTTTCGGCGATAAACGCCCTGTGACAAGATTGGCGTCGGTTGTCGTTGGGTTTTCGCCGCCGCGGCCATAAGCTACCGGCCCCGGCATAGCCCCAGCCGATTGCGGCCCTACCTTCAGTGAACCGGCATCATCAATCCACGCGATCGATCCGCCCCCGTTTCCGATCTCGACAATGTCGACGACAGGCACTTTTATCGGATACCCAGCATGCCGATCCTCTCTCTCGATTCGGTATTCTGTCGTGACCTTGACTTCCCCGTTATCGATCAACGAGCATTTCGCTGTTGTTCCGCCGATGTCGAAGGCGATAATGTTTTCTTCTCCGAGGATTTTCCCGAGGATAGCCGCCCCAAAAATACCCGCCACCGGACCGGACTCAACCATGTTGATCGGAGTTTCTTTGGACTGTTCAAAGGTGGTTGTCCCCGAGTTGGACTGCATGATGTATTTATTTCCGTTCACTCCGATTTCCCGAAGCCGTTTGTCCAGCTTATCAATGTAAGAAGACGCAATCGGTTTCACATAAGAATTTAACACCGCCGTACTCGTGCGCTCATATTCGCGCCACTCTCTAGTAACCTCATAGGAAGCGGTTACAGAGACCTCCGGCCATAATTCCTTAATGATTTCTACCGCTAATTTTTCATGCACCGGGTTCGCATACGCATGCAGGAACGAAACAGCGATCGCCTCGACTCCCTCTTTTCGCAATTGTTCAACGGCAGCTCTCACTTCGTCTGTAGCCAATTCGGTAATGACTTCCCCTTTGTAGTTCAAGCGTTCGCTCACTTCAAGACGCAAATAGCGCGGAACAAATGGAGCCGGTTTTCGATAGCGGACGTTGAATAAATCCGGCCGGTTCCCACGAGCGATTTCAAGAACATCGCGAAATCCTTTGGTTGTAATCAACCCGGTTTTCGCTCCCTTTCTTTCGGTCAATGCGTTAATGATGACCGTTGTGCCGTGGATGAAAGTTGTAATGGCTTCAGGGGAAATGCCGCTTTTCTTGATAACATCAATAACTCCCTGCTCGAAGTTTGGGGGAGTCGTATCGCTTTTTGCGATCCCAATTCGTCCATTTTCATCCAAATATACAATATCTGTGAATGTTCCGCCGATATCAGTTGCTACGCGCATAAAAACCACCTTTCGTTTTTGTGAGTTTTATAGGTTAAGTTAGAAAATAACCGGTGTCAGTACACAAAGAATTTTTGCTTCTTGGGACAGCGGGTTCGACCAAAAATGCGGCAAACTGGACGGAAAGTGAATGGAATCCCCCGCTTTCACCAAATATTCCTTTCCATCCACGTTAAAAATAACTGCTCCTTCTAAAACATAGTAGAACTCCTCACCAGGATGGCTGAAAACGTTATCTTGCACCAACCCAGGCGCCAAAGTGACGATCAACGGCTCAAGCGATCTGCCGTTAAAGTTCCCCGCGAGACGGGTATACTCGGCACTCGAGCCTTCAATTCTGAACGTTTTTCTCTTCTCTACCTTGACGACAAAATTCTGGTTTACTTCATTCTCAAAAAAGTCAGTGATTGGCACTTCCAAAGCGTCAGCGATTTTTTTTAGAGAAGTGATGGCAAGTGATGTTGTTCCTCGTTCCACTTGGGAGAGAAAACTAACGGAAAGCCCTGTCTTCTCACTTAACTCTCTTAGTGTCAAATCACGTTGTTTTCTTATATCCCTGATTTTTCTGTATATTTCCTCCATGTTCGATCTCCTGCTTCTAAAATTAGTGTCCTGATTTTATTTTATACAAAAAAATATAATATCAATTCAAAAAATATGTTTTTATCGAAATTATTAATAAAAATTACTGTATAACAGTAATTGGATAAAAACGGTTTGATGGATAGATAAAAGAACAAGTAGACAATCAGGAGATTATCCACTTGCTCCCCTTATTTTTCAGTTTAGTGCAAGATCTGTCCTTCCATTTCTTTCAAGAACAATGTAGCAATAAACGTAATCACTAAAAAGCAGGAGATGAATGAGACCGTTGTCAAAAAGCTCGTGTTCGATGCCAACATAGCACCGATCACGCTTGGAGCAATGGCGTTAGCCACGCGTTGGGCGGTAGCTCCAAGTGAATAGCTGACTCCACGAACTTCTGTCGGATAAAGCTCCGCCATCCACGTATCCCATACCCCCCAAGCCCCTAAGCTGAAGAAGGACAATACAAAATTCCATACATACATTTCCGACATGCTGTTTGATGAGGCAAACCCGAATCCCCCAATAGCGGCGAGAAAAACGAAGGTAAACATGATTTTTTTACGACCGAATTTACCTGTTAGATATGAGGCCGCCATGTAACCCGGAAACATGAACAATGCCGACAATGCCATAAAACCTAGTCCTTGTGGAGCACTCAAGCCTTTTTTGGCGAGAAGCGCCGGCATCCACGAGGACAGCGCCCAATATCCCCAAGAGAAACAAAAGTTAATAATCAATTGCAGGACGGTCGGTCGTAAAAACTTACCCCTAAAAACCTCAATAAACGACCCTTTTTTCACCTTTTCTACAATGAGTTCCACATCGTTAAGTTCATGATCCATTCTGTTTGCAGAAAGGCGTCGAATGACTTCCTTAGCTTCCTTTTGTCGATCTCTGCCAGCGAGCCAATACGGGGACTCCGGAACGAAGGTTGCTACAACGAGAAACCACAAACCAGCGATAGAACTGATTCCAATAACCCAGCGCCATCCCATATCACCGAGAAGATATGTGATACCAATCGCCAGTAAATACCCTACAGGCCAGCCGGATGCTAAATAAACCGTTGCTTTTCCTCTGACTCTAACCGGAAGAAGTTCTTCAAAGTACGGAAACGTAGCCACCATTAATCCAGCCAAACCTATCCCGGAGAGAAACCGCATCCACCAAAGCATTCCATAATCCGTTGCAAATGCACTGATCATCGAAATGATTCCATAGGAAATCAAGCTATAAATCATAGCTTTTTTTCGTCCAAACTTATCAATCAACTTGCCCCAAATAAGGCATCCTGGAATCATCCCAAGAAAGATAGAACCCATTAAAGATCCAATTTGTGTTCCACTTAATTTGAATTCAGTACCAATCGAAGCACTGCAAAGAATAATAATCATCATTTCCCATGCTTCAATAACAAAGGAAAAAAACAGCGCCAGCCCTGCTTTCCAGTGTTCTCTCGTCACAGGCATATTTTCAAACAACTGTCCAACTTGTACATACTTTTTGCTTGTTGTCTGTTCTTGCGATAAATTGATACTCATCGTTAGATTCCCCCTTGGTTCACTACATCAAAATAGATTCCAAGCTTCTATTTCTTCATTTGGCGGTGACTGATAACCATAGAGCTTGCTATGTCCCCATCCAAATTTTCGATTTATTTCCACTAAAAATTCAGCATATTTCAAGGGAGCAATGCTTGCGTCGATAACAGGTATTCCTATCTCTGCTTGAACTTCATGATAAAATCCGAATTCGATCGTGCAACCTAAGATAATAACATCTGCTCCATCCTTTTCTTTTTTCAAACTCCTTTTTGAAAATTTCATCAAACAGGTCTGTAGTCACAGGATTGATCCATAAAATCTTTTTACCCAATTATCATCCCTCCCTCTTATAATTTTTATATTATTAAAATTTTTCCGACTTTATAAAACATTATAAAACGTATATTTATTTTTTGCAATATTTATGTAATAGATACTGTCATACTATAAAAAATTTGATAAAAAAGAATTGAGTTTTTGTTCCCCTGAATATTAAGAAGATCCATGTTCCAGCACATAGTCCAATACATGAAGCAAAATAATCTGTCTCAAAGTTGTACAAATGTGAAGTTTATAGACTTATAAACCGATGATAACGGGTAGACATCCCCATTTGGCTTGCCAATCGCATTACTCATAAAAACATTCATGAGCAAGCCCTGTTCCCCCACTCTGGCATGAAAATCACTTATCAAGGCAGCGCATTTTCACTGAAAAGTTCCATGGGCAGTGTGATCTGCCCTCCACCCGGGGATGAAAATCACGACTCACCAATGTGTGATTTTCACGAAAAAATCGACCGAGTCCTCTTTTAAGCATTCCGCTTCAAAGAAAGACTCGGCCGACAGGTTCCTTCTTATTGCCCTTTCGTCACCGTCGCTGTGGTCGCCTCACTATGGTTTTGTGCTGCGTCTTCCTGCATCACAATGACCGTCAGCTGACCATGGTTCAATGCGGACAGATCGAGCGTCTTGGAAAAACTCCCATTCGAGTCCGCCGATGTCCATGCAACAAGCGATTTTTGCCCATCCGTAATGATGATTTGCACCAATGCGTTGCTTTCTGCCGTTCCTGCGATCGTATAGGCCGCTTGATTTTGGTTCGTAACGGCTGGCAGGGCGTTCAACGATGGAGCGTCAACAGTGGTATCCTTCCAAACCGTCGTGGTTGCCTCTAGGCTTACATTGCCTGTAACGCTCGTTTGAACGGCTGTAATGGTAATCAGTCCATCGCTTAACGGCGAAATATCCGCTTCTACGCGGTATCTCCCGTTTTCGTCCACCGTACCGACTGTGCTGATTTCATTCGTGCCATCGGACAACGTGACCTCCACTTCCGCTCCTGGTTCTCCCTTGCCCGTGACTTCATAAGCGGTTGCATCTGTGCTGGCATTCACATATCCTTTATTGTCAATAGACGGCTTGGCCGGAGAAGCCAACGATTTGATGAGGACGACGCTTGCCATCCGGCTTTCATTCCCCGCCTGATCGATCGTTTTCACACGGATGATGACCTTCCCATCTTTCAGCGAAGACGTATTGATCTCTACTTCATAGTTTCCATCTTCATCTACCAGCCCGCTTGCCAAGACGGATTTTTTTCCATCGGCAGCCTCCACCACCACTTTCTCTCCAGGCGTGCCTGTCCCTGTGACTGGATACGCTTCATAGTTGAAAGCGTTAATATATCCTTCATTCAACAGTTCAGGAGCCTCTATGCTCACATCTTTCCGAAGCACGTTCTTCGATTGGCCGCTTTGGTTTCCTGCCGAATCCACGCTAACCGCGGAGACCGTCATCTCTCCTTCCGCCAGTTTTCTTGCATCGATCACCGCCCGGAATCTCCCTTTGCCGTCTGCATGCACCGTTTTGGTAATGCGCTGCTTTCCATCGCTCAACGAAACCTTCACAACGCTATGGGGTTCTGCTGTTCCTTGAACAGCATAAGCGTTCTGCTGCTTGGCATTGATCCATCCTTTGTTCGTGATCACCGGAACGGAAGGAGCCTTCGTATCCTTGATCATCTTTTTCTTTACACTGCTGTACTTCTGACCCTTGACGATTTGGATGACAGATAGGGTTAGCGTCCCGTCCCGTAACGTCGATACGTTGACCGGCGCCTCAAACGCTCCGCTCTTTTGAACAACAGTGTAACGAGTGACAGATGCTTTTCCATCGGTGATGACAATTTTGATCTTCGCTCCCTTGAGCCCTTTTCCTTTTACGATATACTCTTTTACAGTCGAAGCATTCACCGGCTGTGCACTTTCAATGGCAAGCTTGGCCGGTTTCGCCGCATATGCTTCAGACTCCGCCGCCCCCACTATGGCTAAACTGACGGCTGCGAAACTAGAAACCACCCATTTTTTCCAACCCATACCGATCCCCTTTTCATGATAATTTTGCTCGTCGAAGCAGAAAGAGAAAATACGGCGCACCGATGAAGGCCGTTAAGATGCCGACCGGAATTTCGATTGGCGCCGCGATGGTTCTTCCCACCGTATCCGCGCCGATCATCAACATCGCTCCTAATAAGGCGCTGACCGGAATGAGCCGCTGATAATCCGCCCTTGTCAACAAACGGGCGAGATGGGGGATGACGAGTCCCACAAATCCGATCGGACCCGATACGGCCACGGCGCTTCCGCACAAACCGACCGCGATGAGGAAGATCAGGAAGCGCGCCGCCTGAACACGCATTCCCAAGCTTGCGGCGACATCATCGTGCAACTGCAAGACATTCAGGCGGCGATAACAAAGGTAAGCCAACGCGAGCCCCATCACCGACCAAGGAACAATGAGAGCAACATGTTCCCATGTCCGTCCCCATAAACTCCCCGCCAACCAAATGACCGCAGCATCAATCCCTTTGGTCGCAAAAACCAAAATCCCCGTAACAGCCGCCTGAAACAAGGCGTCAAAAGCAATCCCTGATAGAGCAAACCGCCCTTTATCCATCCCTTTCTTCCAGGCAAACGCATACACGCAAAGGCCGGCGAAGAGAGCCCCGAAAAAGGTGGCAAACGGCAGGCCGCTGGCAGGAAAGTGCGGAATGATCAGCAATGCCAGCACGGCAAACAAGCTGGCGCCAGCCGTCATTCCAATGACATTCGGAGCGGCAAGCGGGTTTTGCGTCACGGCTTGCAACAGCGCCCCCGATACGGCGAGGTTGGCACCGACAAACATCCCAACCAATATTCTTGGCAAGCGATATTCCCACACGATTTCCCCGTTGAGGGAAGACGTTCGGTTGAACAATGCCTGCCATACTTGCGAAACAGGGATTTTCACATCCCCGAAACAAGCGGCGAGAGGCACGATGATGACAAGAAGCAACGCCAAACCGGCCACAAGTCCCAAATCACGCTTACGCATTCCATTCTCCCTGCTTCCTAATCAAATACAAAAAGTATGGGCAACCAATGGCGGCGGTAAACACCCCGACGGGAAGTTCAATCGGCTGCGCCACTAAGCGTGCAAGCAAGTCCGCCATCAAAAGCAACATTCCCCCGCACAAGGCGCTGACTGGAATGATATGCCGATAATTCACACCGACCATTTTTCGGACGATGTGCGGGATCATCAAGCCTATAAACCCGATCACCCCGGATACGGACACCGCACTTCCAGCCAAAATAATAATGATGACTGCCATCACTGTTTTGAGAATTCCCACGTGAATACCAAGCCCTTTCGCTGTATCATCGCCCAGCTCCAACAGATCCAGTTTCGAAGCGATCATGATGGAGACAAGCAAGCCGGCGAGAGACCATGGCGCGATCATCGAAAAATGACGCCATGTCAATCCATTTAACCCGCCGGCCAACCAGGCATATACGGCGGCCGCATCTTGACCAAGCAAGACCAAAATTCCAACCGTGATCGCATGCAAAAATGCGCTGACAGCCACTCCGGCAAGGGTCAAACGAACCGGGGAAAGAGCGCCTCTCTTCAAGGACAAACTGTATACGAGAGCCCCTCCAACCGCCGCCCCCAAAAAGACAAGGGGAGAAAAGAAAAACAGGGGAAGGCCGGCAAAAAAATATTCGATAAGGACAACCACCACAGCAGCGCCGCCCGACACCCCCATGATTTTCGGCTCAGCCATCGGATTCTTGGTTAAGCACTGCATCATCGCGCCAGCGACCGCCAGATTCGCCCCAATCAAAACCGCTAGAAGGGCGCGGGGAAAGCGCAGATCCCAAACCACCGTTCGTGCTTTGGATCCATCGTCATGAAAAAGAACATCGATCACCTTTTGAACCGGCACGAAAAACGGACCAGAGACCAACGAAACGATCATCAACAAAACGATGCCCAATCCTGCTATGGAGCTGATCCATATGGCTTTTTTTCCGTATGTCAAAGATGACATCCTCTCGCTAGCCCCATCCCATCACTGATAGCGTTTTAAAATGGATGCTGCTTCTTTTACAATCAATTTCGCTGCCAACGGTCCCCGACTGCGAGACCAAAGATCGCGATTGACTTCCACCACCCGCTTCTTTTTCACCGCTTTTAATTGGGACCAAATCGGGTTGGCTTTCACTTTTTTCAGATCATTCTTCCCAGGATCTGTATAGGCAAACAGCACATCTGGGTCGATTTCTAAAATTCGTTCTAAACTTACCGTTTTAAAGTCGGAGTATTCATCCCCTTTTTCCTTAAAGGCATAATCCGCCTTAAGGGCAGTAAAAATCGATCCAGAGAATGAGTTGTCCTGCCATACGTTAATGCCATCTTTATTGACGAAAAAGCCCAATACACGAAGATTTTTATCTTTTAATTTTGCTTGTTGCGATTTCAATTCTTTATAAAACTGGTTCACGAACGATTTTGCCTTCGCCTTCCGGCCTAAGATGTCTCCCAATACAAGGAGCTGGTTCATCGCTTCTTTGTAGCTGTTTGCGCGGAATCCCGCCACGGGTGCAATCTTTTTCAACTGAGGAATCATCGCTTTATGAAACTCAAATTCATGGTCGATAATGATCAAATCCGGTTTGAGCGCTGCGATTCTCTCCAAACTCGGGGCGCTAAGAGCCCCAACGCTCGGTACACCTTTTAATTTATTGCGCAAGTATGTAGGCACCGTTCCCGAATTCGAAATCGTATAGCCCACCGGCTTTAATCCTAACGTAACCACGGCATCGGTCCCCGCCATGCTTAACGTGACAATCCGCTTCGGGGTTCCCTTAATCACCAGCTTGCCAAGCTCTGTTTTAAACACCCTTGTCTTGGCTGCAGCCTGCACCGATGCGGCCGGTTGAGCCAATGGCACAAGCAGCACGAGCAGCGCCATCAGCACAGCAAGAAGAGAAGTCCATTTTTTCTGTACCACGTTACATATTCCCCCTTCAACTTCTATTTAATAATGATAATCCTTATCAATTGAGATCATAATTGATATTGAATATCTTTGTCAATAAAATGATAAAAAATCCTTTGTCTTTCCCCCATCAACATGCCGCTTCATCCATGATGCCGCGTTTCTTCATCAATAAGCTAGTGGAGGTTGACTTGGTCGCAACGAATAAACCAAATGATTCCGGTCATGCTAAAAGCGAACCTTGGTGTGGAAGGAGACGAACAAACATGAACTTACAATCCGGCAAATTGTACTGGCCCACCACCTTGTCAGCCCCGCCGAGCTACCCGGTCTTGGAGGAAGATATTGACTGCGATGTACTCATTATTGGCGCAGGCACCTCGGGCGCTCAATGCGCCTACTTCCTGAGCGACACCGACCTTGACATCGTCGTCGTCGACAAGCGAAAAGCGGGACATGGGAGCACGGCCGTCAACACCGCCCTCATTCAATACTTGGGGGAAAAAATGTTTTTCGAGCTGATCAACAGTTTTGGCGAAGCATACGCAGCCCGGCATCTCCAGCTTTGCGAACAGGCCATCCGCGATCTCGCTCAGGCTGCCGGAAAGCTGCCACTCGATTGCGAATATGTCACCCGCGACAGTTTGTATTACGCCAGCTCTTCTGAAGATGTAAGCAAGTTGGAAAACGAATACGCCGCTCTCCAGAAACACGGCTTTGCCGTCGAATGGTGGACGGAAGAGCAAATCGCCCGCCACTACCCGTTCCGCAGGCCCGCGGCGATGCTGACGAAAAACGATGGCGAAGTCAATCCATACAAACTGACGATCGGCTTGCTTGAATACGCCAAAAACCGCGGTGTCCGCCTGTTCGAACAAACCGAAATCAACGGAAAAAAACTAGAAAAAGACAAAGCGATATTTTATACGAAAACAGGAGCGGTCATCCAAGCAAAATCCGTCATCATCGCCGCGGGATATGAAACGTTGGATTTCAAAAAGGACCGGAACGCTGTGTTGACAAGCACGTACGCGGTAGTCACCAATCCGGTCGATGATTTCTCGAGCTGGTACAACCGAACGCTCATCTGGGAAACCGCCCGTCCCTACATTTACATGCGGACGACCGCTGACAACCGCGTGATCATTGGCGGGTTGGATGAAGATACGACCTACGCCGATGAACGCGACGCGAAACTCATCCATAAGCGCGACCAGTTGATCGCCGAATTCAATCAGCGCTTCCCCACCATCAACGTGCAGCCGGAATTTTACCTCGGCGCCTACTACGCGGGCACGCATGACGGCTTGCCGATCATCGGGGTGTATGACGAATATCCGAACTGCTATTTCGTCTATGCTTACGGGGACAACGGGGCCGTCTACAGCATGGTGCTTGCCAAATGCCTGCGCGACTGGATCGCAGCCGGCCGAAGCGATAACGCCCAACTCTATCTGCCCGAGCGCCCCTTGACCTCCACGCTGCGGACGTGATCATGCCTTTTCGCGCACAGGGACGGTCACAAAACGATCATTCCTCATTGGCTGGGGCAAAAACCAAAGGCTGGCAACAGAGATGTGAATCGAAAAGGGCCCTTGGCTTCAATGCGAGCACAAGATGTCCAACCAATGTTTCAGCGCATCGGCAGGGAGAAAAGGGGGCAACACACGCGGAGCCCCCTCCCTCTCCCCAGCCAAATTCGCCGACTTCACTCCACTTGTCCTTTGAGACCAACTTTTGCGCCTAATTCCGCAAGCCGCATACCAATCTATGGTGAATAGCGACTCTGCTAACATCATCTTTTTCTATCAGCCGTCTTCAATACGAAGGCTCTTTTTAAGCCATTGAGTATACATTGAGATGATAAAAAGGAACCCCAGCATAAATACCTTGTCGCGGATCAATATACGAATCAAGCTACTTCCCCCCCTTTCCACATCTGTGGAAGAAATAAACCAAATCATTGTTTTTCGAATAATAAAGCAATCCTAGCGCTACGTTCCGCAGCACATGCTTATTCAAAATATAGAAAAAAGACAGCCCTTTCGAAAACGCGTATTCTACATATGGTTTGCGAAGTTCGTTTTCATATTGCTGCAAAAGCAGCTTTGCAAACAACAAAGAAATCGGAATACTCAGACAAGCAATGGGCAAAAAAAGGCTTCTTTCCTCTCCTATGGAAGCAGGCTGAAAGATGAGCCAGCCGGTCTTTTTAAATATTGCAATTACGATTAACTGAAAGGTCACGATAATCAGCAGATCGGGCAAGGATTCAAAAAAAGCCAATATCATTTTGATTCGCTCCATATGGCTCCGAAAGAAAAGAAGCGTGATATACGTTATCACCCATGCTACTATATAGTGCTACCACGATTGCCAATCCGCATAATAGAAGCGACTCCCGATAATGAATAAGAATTTGCGGGAATACTTTTCTATTCATTCCATATTCGATACTCAGTGGATGAATAAGCTTCATAATGATGTACCCTAATGTTTTTTTACATATTCCGTTACATTGATCGAAATATTATGAAATAAGCTAGGGAAACCGCTGATCATCACGATTCCCGCGATGGCAAACAAGCATTCCAATATTATTCCGGCCACAAATTTCATCGTTCTTATCAATAGCGCTCCTCCTTATTGTTAGCATCCATCAGCTCCATAACTGATTCAACACCTTAGCGAACAGGCTAAATCGAATGTAATACTGCATGTCTAACTTTCTTACTAATTCCCCCTTCCATAAATAAGCCAACTGCTTAGGCAGCAAAGCAATCCGCTGCGGCTGCCACATTGCCTTCAACCACGAATGACTCTGCATCAGCGCGAACATGAAACTTTTCGAATTCCTTTTTTTGCTGTTGGATAAGTGGTTGCCGTCTTGTCTTCTAATAAACTAAGAGCTGCTACGACGAGAGCTCCTGAACACATAGAACCTATTCATTGCTGCGAACGACTTAATTCTTTTGAGGCAATTTTCATCATAAAGCTTCCTTTTGCGCCCGAACCACTCGCAAACGTACAAACCGATCTTTCGAGTTCGTATAGAGGCTCTGCTTTTCGCATTCATGTGACATACTCCCACCACCTACGCTAACGCTTCGAGGTGGGGGCTTCTCAGGTCATCCCGTCTAACGCAGGAAGTTGACCGAGCGATCCCCGTGTGCCCCACGGTTCAAGATCCAGTTAGGCCATACCTAACTGTTTCAGGTCTTCCTTTTTGAGATTGATGGCAGCATTGGCATCTCGATCAGCCTCAAAACCGCTAGAAGTGGGAGACTTCTTTCGGACAGAGGTTAAAATATTCATAATATGAAGAAGCAATGGTTCCCCCCTCTTATCACGTACAAAAAATTAGTGCACAACCTCCAATAATAAGCAGGAGCGAGATAAAAATGAACCACATCGATAGGGAAGGGGATAATGAGAATACGTCTAACATTTCAAGAAAAATAGCTACTTTCTTTCTGTTTGACGGCAAGTTTCTATATTCCTTCCAACTTGCCTTGAAATATAGTACTCCAAAGGGAAAAAGTCCTAAGCCTACTGCTAGCATCACCATCCCCATCCCGAAAGTGCTCATCGTTAGTTCCCCTCCTTGTATTTCATATTGTCCATACTTCATCGTTTCCCATAAAGTTGGAATATGATCGGCTTTTACCGCCCTTTCCTTGTCGAATGAATCTACGGCGCAAAATAAAATATTCCCATTGATATCGTAACAAACAGCTCCACGTGGCATAAGGGGTCGATTGTTTCTTTTCCCATGATCATGATGACTATAAAAATTGCTCATCTATTTAAATAAAGTACGTTGTCAATCCCAGTATCGTTCCATTAATGATACCGACCAAGCAGGCTGCCTTACTTCGCCTTTGGGTAAGAACTCCTTCATAACCGGTTTAATATCAATAATCGGAGTACCATCTATGGCATCTAATCCTCTTACTTTCAATGTTCGCCCTTTATGTTCTAACAATTCAACGGTTGTTAAACCTAATTTATTCGGTCGATTTTTGCCTCTTTGGGCGAAAATTCCGACCTTTGGATATTCTTTATTATTTCTTGGATGCCTTGCTCCATATTGAATTTTGTCATCTGTAACTCGGTCAAAATAAAAAATAATATCTAAATGCGAAAACTCACTGATCCCTTGTAAAGCTGAATCATCGATTTCATCTGATAATTCAATGATTGAAATCACACTACCCCACTTATCATCTTCCACATCTTTGCGGTTGTTTTTCACAAATGCGATTGGTGTAATGGTATATTGCATCATTTTCCCTCCTCGTTTCACTATTAACCTACTTGTATCCAACCATAAATCGCAGAGTGAGCGTCCGCAACGATCATTCTCCCACGTAAAGGCCAAGATATGAAAAGATTGATTTTCCAGATCGTTTGATAGAAAGTACTATTTAACTCCCTGTTTTCGGCGGGTACCGTCAAGAATTTTGTGTAATGTAATGGGGTAGGGTTTCTCTGAAATGGATTTGGAATGAATAGGGAACTAGTTTCCTCCACACAGGAGACTGAATATTCAGTCTCCTGTGGGGAAAGGGAGAATCCCCCTATTTTGTTTATTTACAGTATTTGGTTAATGATAACGTTCTTCAAACATTCGCTCGAGGGCTTCATGCGCTTCGGTAAATCCTCGTAACTTTCGCCCTGCCCATTTCTCATTAAAATCTTGAATGGTCAAATACACGACTTTTTCCGCGGCTTCTAAACTGCTCAAACTGTTCATCGGCTTTAGACGTTTCCGAATCTCCTTGATCGTTCGTTCGATGGCATTGGTCGTGTAAATCACACTTCGAATACTGCTTGGATCGTCCATAAAGGCGAGGAGGACATCCAACTCATTGGCCCAAGATTGCACTTCTCTCGGATACTTGCTCGACCATTTCGATTCAAACTGTCGAAACATCTGTAATGCCATCTCCTTATTCGGCGCGCGATAAATCAGCTTGAGGTTCTCTGCCATTTCGAATTGGTCTTTTTTCCGAACACGGCTGAGGGTGTTACGGACTTTGTGAACGACACAACGCTGTACATCGGCTTTCGGATACACCGCCTGACAGGCTTCTTCTAGACCCGGTGTAGTCCATCGAATACCCCTAAAAGCACTTCCTTGACGCCTCTTTTGTAAAGGTTTTGGAGAATTTCCTGCCATCCATAGGTACTTTCTTATCCTCCCACAAAGAAATCAAGAATTTCGCGATATCCTTCTTCATTGACTTCTAACACCACATAAATGACTTCTTTCTCTACCGTATCGCGGCGAAGTTTTACGTATAAACCATCCAAATATAAGACCGAATAACCCTTTTGTAGAGGACGAGTGTGCCATTTCTCAATGTCTTCCTTTACGACATCCGTGATATGACTGATCGTCGTGGGAGAATACGTATTTCCTAAAATTCGTTCAATAAACTTGCCAATTTCCCGTGTACTCATGCCGCTTTGATACATCTTGATGATGGCTTCCTCAAGCCAGCCGGTGTGTCGTTGGTAAGGGGCAAACAGCTGTGTTTGAAATTCTCCATTTCCGTCTCTTGGGACCAAAAGACCCTCAATTCGGCCCTATTGCGTATCTAGATTTCGTTGGTAATAGCCGTTTCTCATGTTTGATGTTCCGGCTTGTTCGATTTCGAGGAAATGTTTGATTTCTTCCCGCATGATCAGTTCTCATTTTTCCTTTACAAACTGACGAATGGCGTTTTCCAGTTGATTTGCCCAGTCGATATTCGATATACTTTTAGACATAGGTAGGGTTCTCCTTTCTCTAC
>NZ_LQYX01000071.1:2497-5744 GCF_001587475.1 Geobacillus sp. B4113_201601 | reverse complement strand
GTCCAATCAGAGAATACCCTACCTTTTTTCTTTTGGTCTAGCAAAATGCTTTACACAAAATTTTATACATCATCAACCAAGCCGAGCGCGATTTGCGGATGGTGAAAGTCAAACCAAAAATTTCTGGAACGTTTCGTCAGGAAGACGATGCCAAGGCTTTCTGTATCATTCGTAGCGTCATTTCTACCCTGCAAAAACACGGAAAGCCGGTGTGGGAATCGTTGCAAAAACTTCTAAGTGGGGAGTCTCTTCAAACGCTTCTCCATTCCTCCTAGGGCGTTTTCGATACCGGAAATGCCCTATTGGTGCTGGATTCTGAAAATCTCGCTAGTATTGGGCTGAATGGATACGAAGAACGTTATAATTAACCATATATTGTAAATGAGGATGAACAAAATAAGGGGATTCTCCCTTTCCACACAAGAAACTGAATATCCAGTCTCCTGTGTGGAGAAAACCAGTCCCCTATCAATTTAAATCCATTTCAGAGAAACCCTACCCCCCATTACATTACACAAAATTCTTGACGGTACCTCGTGCTCTATTAAATAACGAAAGACAATGGTGTCTTTTTTATAGATGTCTACTTGACAGGGGGAAGACTATTTCGCTTAACTTTTTAGTGTAGAAAACATTTTATTCCTTCTTATTAGGTATACATTTGTGTTAATATGTAAACAACTATGTATATAAAAATACAAAGGGGGATTTTTTTGGATAACTATAGAAAAAAAATGTTCAGAGGTGCGAAGATAGAGGATTGTATTCTGGAGTTTGAAAATAATGAAAGACAAGCAAAGATCAAAAAAGAAGAGGTAAAGGATAAATGTGAAAAGAGATTTTATGAAGGTTTATCTTTAGCTTATAGATTGGTAAGCCAAAAGCTAAGATGGGAGTTTGATTATAAGAAAGAAGAATGGGAAAAAAATATAGTTAATAAAATCGAAAAAATTATAAAACAAATCGAGGAATTTGAACTAAATAGTAGTTCCCAAAAACCAATCATTGAACTTGAGAAAGAACACAACATACCTATAAGTTTGCAAGTAGGACAGTATAAAGGTATGGCTTTAGGATATAGTTCCATTAGGAATAAATTAGAAAAGGAATTATCACAAAGAAGAGGCAAGGAAAAAATCGGTGAAATCATAGCTGATTGCATAGATGAGTTTGAATTCATCTCGGATTATTATAGAAAAGAAATAGAAAAAGCAGAAGATGATTTTATTAAAGGATTCTTGGGAGGAAATCTAATAGCATACCAAAATGTCTTAAAACAACTGAAGTTAGAAGTTTAATGATAATCCGTGGTGCTATATACATGCAACATGAAGAACGAACCTTCTCCTTGATCATGTACACCATAAGCACAGCATCATTTCCTCCAAAAATCCTGCGTCTTCATCTGCAAGCTGAGCCATGGAGGAGGAAGATCGTTGCAAGAGAAGCAAATGTTCATTTTTTAATGAGCATGTATATCGTTGAGCGCTAGTGCTTAACTAGTACCACGGATATACTCCAATCTTTTTATAGCTGTTTATTTTCCATAACTCCCACCTGAAGGACTAATTGATTTCTCTTCTTGTGTACTTCGAACAATGTCCGGAATGAAAATTACCCTCAAGGTAAGGGAAATAATAGAAATTACAACTAATGTAAAAGATACAGATAGATAGGAAATAATCCAACCTGCTAAAAATGAACCGAATGCCGTCCCGCCTACCGTCAAGGTATCAACCGCTGAGTAAACTCTATCAGCCCTATAACGCCCATGATTGCCGATGTTCCTAGCTGTTTGCTTCCATCCAAGCACCAATGAATACACCCAATACAGAACCAGCTCCTACTGCCTGCCCTCCACCCGGGGATGAAAATCCGCACCAGTTATGGAAGTGGTCAAGAACGTGAACGGCTTTTGGACATACCTTTTCCATGGCTTTTCTCATGGCAGGAGCCAAGTCGCTGACCACATACTTCACTTTGGCGGCAATGGGTTGAAGCGCCTCCACAATGGCTTCTTCATTTTTTCCAGAAGCAACGGAAAGGACATTCCGAGTCTGTGTGTCCATCACCGCTACTCCGTCATCATGTCCCTTTCGGAAAGCGAATTCATCCACACATACGACGGTAGGATTCGATGTTGGTAAAAGAGCCGGGGCATATTGATAAAACCAGCGTTCTACGGTCGTGTAGGCGAGTGGTAACAAGCGAGCGACTTCTTGGATCGTTTTTCCGATGCATAACTGGGCGACCCATTGTTGAAACGATTCCGTCGCGATACTGTGAGACGGAAGTCCCGGATCAGAAACGGTGAACGTCAGAAAACAGGCTTGGCAACGCCGTCTTTCGATGGGAAGTTCAATCCAAAATAAACCGACCGTATTGGTATAGCCATGAATCCATTGTTTTCGTTTCGATGATATTTTGGTTGTCCGTCCGAAGCAAGTCGGGCAGATCGGACAATGAGGAGGGAGGGAACGTTCAAAAATCCATCGTCCTTCCTCTTATAAGAAAGTCTAGTAAAGTGATCAAATCTTTGATAAACTGATATTGGTTATTTTTCAACTAGGATTTTCGTGATGAATTGAGTTACCTCCACAATAACTCTATTCATTAAGACGTATTCTTTCAGCCATAGCATTATTAGGAATAGTGTCTAAAAGATGAATGGGGATTCCTCCACAATAACCCCCATTCATCCTATGATCTTAGTATTGGTAGTTTTTGAGCAAGGTTTTCGTGAATAGAGTTATCTCCACAATAACTCAGATGTTATTACCAAGCAACAGCTGAAGCTTCGCCGCTTTCAGCCATTAAGGCTAAAAATTCAACAGCTATTTCTGGAGCAACTACGGCAGTACCAGCAATAATGGCTGCGGCAATAGTCCATGCGACCCATGTTGGAACTCCAAGGACAGCAGCTAATTTCATATTATTCCCTCCTTTCAAAAAGATTTGTCTTAGTAAATACTTTTTTGCATCCATAAGAAAATGTGCTTGGTTCTCACCAAAAGTCGCACTTAATTTTTCCTTGACATACCTTACTTATGCATCTAAGAAAGAACATGGCGATGAACCATTTGCTTATTTCTTATGAAATTTTTGGTATATTACTAAGACTATCTTTGTGTTACATATTTGAGTATCTGCTTGTCAAGATTCGTTCAAAAAAAAAAATTCCGACAGTAATTTTTAGCAAACCCTTGTTTTTCAAGGGTTTGTTGTTGTTTTTAGGGGGATTTTTATT
>NZ_LQYX01000071.1:0-2487 GCF_001587475.1 Geobacillus sp. B4113_201601 | reverse complement strand
CAAGGGTTTGTTGTTGTTTTTAGGGGGATTTTTATTTACAAAAAAAAAAAACAAATGTTGCAAAAAAGGTTATTAATGTATACAATTATGTTTACAAAAGTTAATGGGGTGATAGAAGAGATGGAAAGCGAATTTTCAAATGTGCGACAAAAAATACAGGCAACTGTTTCTAATGTATTCCTGCTAATGGAAAAAAGAGATGTTAAATTAGTTATAATCTACAGATGGGTGTTATTTTCTTTAGTTACAGGGGGGCTGACCTTTCTAGTATCTAACAAAGTGGGTTTTTTAAATGATTTTAACAAATTATTACCAGTGCATGATCAATCAATAAAACTTTTTATAACTATTATTAGCTCTATAGTATCTCTTTTTATTCCTGTTGTTGTTATTTCTCTTTTTGCATTATTACTTAAAGTAATAAATGTTGTGTTTATTTCCATTTATAATTATAAAATAAGTTTGAAACAAGCTTTTATCATCTCTACTTTTTCTTATACATTCCTATTTTTGTCTCAATTATGTAGGCTTATTGTTTCTTTGATAAAAGGGAAATTCATTTCAAAGTCTGTATTGTCGTTATCATTTTATATGCCTTCACTTGAGAAAAGCCACTTTCCTTTAAATCTGTTTGGTAATATTGATATATTTTCAATTATCTTTGTTTTCTCTTTAGCTAAAGGGTTACAAAGTTATACAGAATCTAAATTGAAAAAATCAACAATTATTATGTTTTCTTTGTATATTATTTATATGATTATACAATCACTTGTTTTACATTAAGAAAGAGATGAAATTAAAATGAGAATTAAAAGTTCTTTAATATATGCTTTAGTAATTTTCGTCTTATCTATCCTTATTGGCTATTTGCTTCAAATAAGGCTTTTTAGCAATTATTCAGAGTATAATCATGCTACAATAATGAAGGGGAATTGGTGGTTTTACTTTAGTACCAATATTATAATTTGTACTTTCATGTTTTTAGGTGTTTTTACATTATCAATAACTACAATCCCATTAGCTGTATACAATGGCATTGTTATTGGAAACTCATTAGGAGTCGCTGTAACTCATTCACTAAAGTTGAGCAAAATTTTGTTGGCGATTTTACCGCATGGTATATTTGAGATACCTGCCATCATAATTTCGATTAGCGTAGGTTTACAGGGGATTAATTTTTACAAAATTAGTTGCAAAAAAGAGTATTTAAGATACCTTGGAAAGATGTATGGAGTAGTTTTTATTCTACTCTTCCTAGCAAGTCTAGTGGAATCCTATGTTTCATTCCTGATAGCAGGAGGATGAGAAAGATGTTAAAAATAGAAAGTCTTACAAAAGAAATGAATTCAAAAATTATACTTCATTCCATCTCTTTTAAGATTTTACCCGGTGATATTGTTGCGCTGGTAGGGCCAAATGGGGCTGGAAAAACTACAATAATCAAGTCTATACTGGGTTTATTAAATCCTTCTTCCGGTGAAATAAGCATAGATGGCTATAGTATTTCGAAAGAAAGAAAAAAATACATCGAACAAGTTGCATATGTTCCAGATAACCAATTTTTTTATGAAGAGTTGACTGGGAGACAATTCTTGAGTTTTACAAGAGAATTAAGAGGGAAAGATGAACAAAAAGGTATGTCTAATGAAAAAATCGAACAGTTAATCGAGCTGCTGGAAATGAAAGAATTTATTGATCAGGAAATACATACGTACTCGTTAGGAATGAAAAAAAGTTATCGCTATTAATTTCACTAATAAGTAATCCCAAATATTTAATTATGGATGAGCCGTTTAACGGTCTTGATCCAATAACGACGTATAGCATAAAAGCTTTTTTAAAGGAATTTGCAGAAAAGAAAGGCGCAGTTTTAATTTCGACACACTTGTTAAATGATGTGGAGAGGTTTTGCACTCATATAGCCATAATTAATAAAGGTAACCTTATTCTTTTCGATTCTTTAAAAAATATAAGGCAAAAATACAATAATAAAGATTTGGAATCACTATTTATAAACCAGATACAAGAAAATGAAAGGACTGTAAACAATGGTTAATTTAGATGTCTTTTATAAATTAAAATGTTGGATGTTCTGGAAAGCTAAAATTCGATGGAAGCAAATTTGGGGAAATTACAAACTGTTTAATTTGCCAAACCCATATATAGCTTCCATTTTTTCATTTGTACCACGTATATTAGGTGTATTAATCACACTTATTCTTGGATTTGTAATAGGATATACGTATTCTCACTTTTTACAATTTGATGCTTATTATCTTTGGATAATTATTTTCTTGCTTTTTTTATTCGACGGTGTTAGTGATGGTTTAAAAACTGGTAAGTGGATAAGTAATACAAAAGAAGAGGATTGGTTATTAACAAGTTGCTCCTTGGGGAATATAGAGTATCTGCTTTTCCGTGAAAATGCCGCACTGGCGCGGATTTTCATCCCCGGGTGGAGGGCAAACCATTGCCCATGGATCTTTT
>NZ_LQYX01000070.1:0-459 GCF_001587475.1 Geobacillus sp. B4113_201601 | reverse complement strand
AAAAAAAACTGTTAGATGGGAACATCGCCCATGTCCTCTTTCAAGATGAATCGATGATTCGTGATGACCAAGCGATTCAAAAAACATGGTTTGTCAAAGGAAAACAACGAATCATTCCGACGTTTGGAAAACATCAAGGGCTGAAGCTGATTGGCACGTTGAACTACGAAACAGGGGATGTATTTTGCATCGAAGAAGAACGCTATGACGCAGAAACATTTCTTCGGTTTCTTCAACTTGTGTTAGAACGCTATCCGACAGGCAAAATGGTAATGATTTTAGATCACGCTCGAATTCACCATGCCAAACTCATTCAGCCTTTTTTAAAAGAACACGAAGATCGGTTAGAGCTCGTCTTTTTGCCACCATACAGTCCGCAATTGAATTTGATTGAAGGGTTATGGAAATGGCTGAAATCAGACGTGATTTACAACGTGTTCTATTCGACTGTGCAAGAAA
>NZ_LQYX01000069.1:0-1400 GCF_001587475.1 Geobacillus sp. B4113_201601 | reverse complement strand
TGACACCCCTGCATCATACCAAGAGGGCTTTTTTTGATCAAGTCCCCGGAAAAGCTCCTAACGGGAATGCTCCTTAAAAATATAGTTTTTTCTTATATCTGGTATAATTATATCATTTTTTATATATTCCGACAACCCCTAAAAAACTGAAGAGTCAGTCAAGACTTTGTGGAGAACATTTTTTCGGTCTACTACGGGCGTTGTCAATCACCCGTTGGTAGACCATTTTTAGGAATTGATATCGTAAGCGCTTTCGGACTCTCATCCCTCTTCTTGAGCTGATTTTTACTCGATCCATTTTTTTACATCCACCCACCATCCCGAAGCGCCGACAATGCTTGGTAGATCGGCGTCCCCGATGACTGTTGAAGATACGGGATGTTCTGGCGCATCACCTCCGCCAACAACCGCCCTGCCTTCCGTTTGGCCTGTTTGATCCGCTCCTGCTTCGGCGGGGCCGAGGCTGCCCTCTGGGGCTCTTCCTCCTCCAACTGCCCTGTTCTCCACCCGATTCCGTCAATTTGGGCCACCATCGCCTTCAGAAACGCCCCAAGTCCTTGGTCCTTCCAGCTGCGGCGGGATTTCACCCGGTACGCGAACCGGCTCATCACACTCTCGGCGTGGCCCATCGGACGCATGCCGGCCGTCTCCACCCCTTACGCCGACAGCCACTCCCGGTCGCCCCGGATGCATCCCGGCATCGACTCGATCCGGCGGATCATTTCGGCCAATCATTTCGGCCAACTGCTGTTCTTTGGCTTCGTCCCCCAACGTACCGACGGCGCTGTTCAGTTCCACCAAAAGTCCTTCCTCGTCTTGCTTCGCCAGCTTCTTCCGCACCTCCCGCCAACGCGGGTGGCCGGACAGACACTGACGAAGCTCCCGCGCCACATGGAACCGATCCAACTGAAAGCACGCCCGCTTTCCGAAATACTCCCGGCAGGCGGTAATCCAAGATGCCGCGTCGCCGTTGATGACCAACAGGTCCCGGCACGGGTCATAGGCATATTCCTTCATCAGCCACGCTTCGAACCCTTCCCACACGTCCCCCGCCCCTTCATGGAGGTAGTGGCGCCGGTTCACGAGCTCCAGTTGCGAGCCGTTCCGTCTCCATCCCTCGTGAACCGCCAAGATTTTCTGCTCTTTCGCCCGTTTCCCTTTCCCTTGGCGGGAGATGAACAGTCCATCCGCTTCCACCAATAGCACCCGGCCATGCCGTTGGGAAACAGGGTGGTGCAGCGAGATGGGGGCCGCCAACACCAGCTGACGAATCGCCTCATGGCTGAGGACCGCATACCCCACGATCGCCTCCAACGTGCGGGCTGCTTTGCGGTAGGAAGAGCACTCTACAGCCAACTCGACTGCCGTTTCCTCGAGGCAAGGACGGATCGATTGGGCTC
>NZ_LQYX01000068.1:0-2145 GCF_001587475.1 Geobacillus sp. B4113_201601 | reverse complement strand
AGGGACTCGCTTTCAGTGCCACTTGTATGGAACGTTGATTGCCTTATTGATCAGCTCTACGGTCATGTTTGCCATGAGAGAATGGCTCTATCGAAAACAGAAAAAGGAATTGAGCGAATAGAAGGCGATGAGTATGATCAAGGAGTGGGGGATGGATTGATTTCAAGCCTTATGGTGTTCCGAGGCGCTAGCTGCCCAGCTTCTTTCTAAACTCTGTAACATAATCGCTCAACACGGAAAAAAATCAAGGCGTTATACAAAAAAGAGCGCTTTAGACATTATCGAGAGTTTGGTCATCATGCCGTTGTCGTAAAGAATTTCCATCTTATACCATAAAAAACCTTCTATAGGGAAGGTGTATTTGGCATGCCTATCTTTCCATATTCCCACGGTCACAGCCTCCAAAGATATAGAGTGAAGCCTTGGAGCTACTCGCTCCAAGGCTTCACTTGATGGCTATGAAGGAGAACCAAAAAGGAGAAATCACGGGAACTATTTTGTGAGCTCCCTCTGTAAATGATCACTTTATTTCAGAACAAAGCAAAGGAATCAGTCTTGCTTCATCATATGGCAGAGTGCAAACCGAAGGATTGTTTGCGCCCCTGCCTTTTCAACATTAGAATCAAAACGCCAATCGGGACGATGAACGTCGCCGACAAATTCTGTCAATAGACTTTACCCTCGATGGCCGTAAGGTTCGAACGCATAAAATGATTGTCGTCGATCCCCCGGGATTTTTGCACGATTGGAGGTCGACGACAATGCGAAGGCGGGTTTACTTCTTCAGCTGTTCAATCTTTTCCGCCGGCAGCCCGGTCAGCTCGTGGATCGTGTCGACATCATATCCTTTAGCGAGCATGCGCTTCACCACCTCAAGCTTCCCTTCCTCGATCCCTTGTTGGCGCCCTTGTTTCATGCCTTGTTTGATCCCTTGTTCGATTCCCTTCTCGATTCCCTTTTCCATTCCCCGCTGTTCATACGAAATGATGAGTTCCATGACTTGCTTCGCCTCCTTTGTCTCCATTTGGCTCACCTCGTTTCGCAGTTTCGCTTCCTCTTCTGCAGACAACCGCAAATATGTTTCAAAAAAGCCGAACAACAACCGCTGTTTTGCCTCATCGAGCTCAAGGCGGACGAGCATGCGCAAAAACTCTTTTTTCACTTCGACTTTCTCTTCTTTATTATACCCCATTTTGCTTATCAAGGCGGCGGCGACAGGGTTGTCATGGCGGATGTACGCGCGCCACGGCAGTTTGCGCAATTCCACCGTCAAGTAACGAAAATCGAGAACGGTCAAGAACGGAAACTGGATGCGCCACGAAGAAGGTTCATCGCGGGATTCGTCATAGCTGAAGATGGCAATTGGAACAATGCGGCGGCGGTATTTTTGAAACAGGCGGCTAAAGTAGAGGAACATTCGCTCAGGGAACGTCTGTTGGGCATAGCTTTGGTGTTCGACATGGACGATGATGAGCCCTTCCTCCCCCTTCATCTTCGTTTCGACCAATAAGTCGACGCGATGCTTCTCCCCCGCCGTGACGTCGGTAAACAGTTCTTCTGAGAGGAAAGAGAGGTGGCGAACGTCAATGTGCTCGTACACATCGGGAAAAAAGAGAAGCAAAAATTCTTCGAAGAACGTCGACAGCAACTCCTTGAACAACCGGTCGTGGTCGATTCGCGGTTTGGTCACGTTTTCCCTCCTTGCGACATTGAATTCGCTGTATTTTATTCGCTCTTTGTGGCCGAATTCCTTCTTTTCCTTATTAGGAGGCTGACGATTGACGGCTGTCCAACGTTGTTTCGCAAATGGCAAAGCCGCGTAACGCCATTGTTTTTTCCTTATGATATCCGACAAGTCGAGCGAAGCGGCCGTTTTTCACCAGTCCTCTAAGAGGTTGGTGATTGAATCGTGGATACCGCTTTGCAATATCATTTCTCAACGAGAAAAACTTTGTTGCATCGGTCCTGCTTTTCACGCGTTCCCCCATTGATGAAGGGAATCAGCGGTTTTTCACCAGCCTTGTCAGTCGCCCTGACGACACAGGTTAAAGACGGCAAGAACCGAAACTAAGAGGGTGTCCCAAAAGTGTTCGCATAGCGTTCGCTTTTCGGACACCCTCCTTTTTTTCGCAAAAAAAAATAAGA
>NZ_LQYX01000015.1:0-38834 GCF_001587475.1 Geobacillus sp. B4113_201601 | reverse complement strand
TGACACCCCTGCATCATACCAAGAGGGCTTTTTTTGATCAAGTCCCCGGAAAAGCTCCTAACGGGAATGCTCCTTATTCGCGTCCATATTGACTCGAAAACCGCTTGCCCCCTCTTCATCCCCCAACCGTTTCCGCATTGGGGAAAAAGCGCTTGCCCTTCCTTATCTCTCCGTCCGCTTCCTTGTTGGCCGAAACTTGCTTTCTCCTCCCCATCTCCACGCTCGTTTCCGCATTGGGGAAAAAGCGCTTGACCTTGGATCCCGTTCTAGCGACGCTGCTCGGCCGAGCAGCCCCCATTTCTTCTCCAACCGGCCGCCGACAGTCGTCTCGTCCGGCGGAAAGCGAAAAGCCTCACCGCTTTGTTTGGCCGCCGTTCAGCGCCGCGCAGCCAAACAGCCGAAGCGAGCTCGATTCTCTGCCCGTCAAGGCAGCCTTTTAGATCGGCCACCAAAGGGGCTATTGTTTATATATGCGGCCCGCTGAGCATTTTTCTTTATATGACGGACTGTTTTATGAGATGATACATATATATAAAACGACTTTTCAAAAGAAACAGGTGACATGTGATGAGCGAAGGCATGATGAATCAGTTGGAACAAACCGCTCGGCGTTGGCTCGAGGAGCGGGGCGTAACGGTGGAAAAAATCGCTGAACTCGTCTATTATTTGCAATCGAAATACCATCCGGATTTGACGATGGACGAGTGCATCGAAAACGTAAACCGCGTCATTTCAAAGCGCGAAGTGCAAAACGCCATTTTAACCGGCATTCAGCTCGACCGGCTCGCTGAGGCCGGACGGCTCGATGAACCGTTGCAATCGATCATCCACCGCGATGAAGGGCTGTATGGCGTCGATGAAATTTTGGCGCTATCGATCGTCAACGTCTACGGATCGATCGGCTTTACGAACTACGGATACATTGACAAACAAAAACCGGGCATCCTGCAATACTTAAACGATAAATCAACCGGCAAATGCAACACGTTTTTAGACGACATCGTCGGTGCCATTGCCGCGGCGGCGTCAAGCCGTTTGGCGCACCGGGCCGCCAACGCCGAATAATGGATCGCCACGCCCCGGCGCGCTCGGCTGATGGCCGGCTTTCCCGCGCATCCGATGATAAGCAAACGCCGCTTTGCCTTTTTTGGCAAAGCGGCGTTGTTTACAGGCGCTCCATCCACTCTACCAGCGAATCGGCCGTATACGTCGGCTGCCGCTCATAGCGGGCGAGCATCTCTTTCGTCGTCACGCCCGTATGGACTAAAAGCGTATCGATGCCGGCGTTCATGCCCGCTACTATGTCGGTTTCGTAATAGTCGCCGATCATGAGCACGTCCGCTTTCGGAACGCCGAGCACGTTGAGCGCCTGCTCCATAATGATTTTTTCTGGCTTGCCGATAAACGTCGGCTTCACTTGCGTTGAAACGGCGACGACCGATGTAATGGCTCCGTTTCCCGGCAATAGCCCGCGCTCGGTCGGCAAAGCGATGTCCCCGTTTGTGGAAATGAACGTCGCGCCGTTGCGGACCGCCAAGCAAGCGACGGCGAGCTTCTCGTATGTCAGTTGCCGGTCGATGCCGATGACAACGACATCCGCGTCCTCGCCGGCAAAACGAAACCCTTTGTCCGCCAAAGCCGTGCGGATCCCTTCTTCACCGATGACATAAACGGACGCGCCTGGCTTTTGTTCAAAAATGTAGTTGGCGGTTGCTTGGCTTGTCGTAAAGACGTGCTTCTCTTCCGCCGGCACGCCAAATGACCGCAGTTTTTCCGCCACCTGCGCCGGCGTGCGCGAAGAGTTGTTGGTGACGAACAAATACGGAATGCCGCGGCGGTGCAGTTCATTGACAAACTCGCGCGCTTCGGCGATACATTCCGTGCCGCGGTACATCGTTCCATCCAGATCAATCAAATAGCCGTTGTAACGTTTCATAACCTCTGTTCCTTTCTTTTCCATGATAGGCGGCCGCCGCGCCAGTCTGTTCGGATCGCCTTGAGCCGGCGAGAACGCCGCGCTTCCTCTCCCAATGCTCGCGCTGCCGCAAGCCCGCGGATCCACCGCTTCTGTCTTTCCCCATTCCGCCGCGCCGGCGTCCAACGCGAAGACAACCGGCGCACGCCGATGGATGTCGCCGTCCGATCAATTGCGAAACGCCGACACCGGGCCGAGCTCGCTTTCGAGATAATCGCGCACCGCTTTCGGGTACGCTTCCAACGCCGGCAAATGGGCATCCAAGCTGGCGCGCAGTTTGGCGTGATCAACAGCGGTGTAGTCGTGAACGAGCATTTTCCGGTGAGCGATGAACGCTTTCAGCTGTTCGGCGTCCGCCGGGGCAATCACCCGTTCATCAGTCAAAATGTCAATAATGTCATTGTAGCTGCCTGGGTCGCGCATAATAAAGCCGTCAATCATGGCATTGCCGACGTCCAAAACGGCTTCGATGAGGACATGAGCGATTCGCTCGAGCGCCAGCCGCTCTAACGGTTCTTCCCAATGCCGCTGCGCCTTGTAACGCTCGAGCATTTGCTCGATGCAGCGCAGCCGATCTTCCAGTTTTTTGCGGTCAACAAAATACATCGCTGTTCCCTCCTTCGTCTCGTTTGCCCTGCTGAAAAAAGACGGAATCCCCACCGTCCGGCCAGTGGCGGGACGGACATCGCCACTTCTTCCTCCGTCCGCTCCCGTTTTCGACGCTTGTTTGCTATGATGATAACGAAGGGAGCGAAAGGGGGAGCAAAAGATGAGCGAACGGTTTTATTTGTATGACGAAACGGTTGAAGCGGCGGTGCGCTTCGTCAGCTTTGCCGGCGAAAACCGACGGTTCGATTTGGCGCTTGTGGAAACGGACCGGTTTTACGGAAAATGGCTCGTGCTCGACTTGCAGAGCAACCGCTTCGCGATTCTCGGCAATGATGATTTGGCCGAGCCGGGCTATTTGGAACGCACATACGAGCTAAAGATCGAAGAGGCCGACGAGTTGCGCGCCTTTTTGCGTGAATGTCTTTCATAACCTTCCTCGGTTTGGGGCATCTTATGAACCAACCCGGCAGCAAGGAAGGTGAGGCGAATGGCGGAACGGGAAACATATGCCGATGTTTCCACCGTCGAGAAACAGCGCAATTTCTTAACGGCCGAGGAATTTCCCGAAGGGCCGTACGGATCGCCGTACCGCGCGGACGCGCCGGTCGAAAATAAAAGCACACCGTGGCGGGAAGGGCAGCGACCTTACAGCGCCTTCAACTATGAATTCAAATCGCTGCACCAAAACATTCCAAGGCGCGATCCGGCCGCGCACCCGCCGCACGACGACCCACGCGAAAGCGAACAGTTCCCGTACAACGAAGGGGAATGACGAAGCAGCCGCCCGCCCCGGAGCGGCTGCTTCGCTTGTCCGCCCGTCAGCGCCGCGACATGGCGGCTTCACCGCTTCACTTTACGGAGCACAAAATAAGCGCAGCCGAAGTTGCAATATTCATACAAATATTCCGACAACGTGCTGATTTTCGTATCATGCGTCGCTTTTTGATTGTGGTCGTCAAAAAATCCGCGCAGCCGCAGCTGATTGTATCCCCAGTCGCCGACAATGTAGTCATACTTCGCCAAAATATCAGCGTACCGGGCGCGAAAGGCTTCTTCGTTAAAGGCGTTTTTCACATTTTCCACCAGCTCGTAACAATGGTTGTTGATGCAAATCACGGGAGTTCACCTCGCCTTTCCACTTCCATCATAAACGATGCACGACACCCAATCAATGACGGTTATGAAACGCCGCGACGCGTGCCACCCTAAAAGCGAAGGGGGTGCTGACGATGAGACGACCATGGTGGGCCGCTCTGTTCGGAACGGCTCTTGTCTTGAGCGGCTGCGCACAAACCGCCCAAGACGACAATACCAAAGTCTATAAGCGAAGCGGGAATACCATCAACGTCACCGACCGCAACGAACTGTACAATGAAAACGGAGTGCCCAACGGCGATGACACGCCGATGAACAACTTCGGCTACGTCCGCCATCAAAAAAGCCCGATTGCTGGCGACGCCAACGGCTATAACGACATGCCGTCCTTCAACCGCGAAAAAGCGGCCGATTTGATCAGCAAACTGTGCACCCAGCTGCCGGGTGTCAAGGACGTCGCGACGCTCGTCACGGATGAGGAAGTGCTCGTCGTTTATGACGCCGACACGAACAACCGGCAGCAGACCGCTGACCAAGTCAAAAAGACGGCGCTGTCTGTCGTGCCTCGCTACTATCACGTCTACATCGCCGACAATCCGCAGCTGATGAAAGACATTGAACGCTTCGGGCGCCTAGACTCAAACACGCGCAACATCGATCAGATTCTTGACGCCACCATCCAGCGGATGTTGAAATATCCGCAAGGAGCGAAGCTAAGTGACGGCGAAAACGAAAACGGCGAAATGATCAACGAAATGAACGACCGACTCGATCGCGATTTCCGCGACGGAACGCCGCGGACGACAAAAATGGGGCAATAACCCTCACGCTTTTCGATCGCCTAACCGCTTGCCGCGGAAAGAAAACGGTCTGCCTTTTTCCAAAAGAGGCACGACCGTTTCTTTTCGCCTATTCGCCGCCCGCGGGCGCCAGCCGCTTGAACCTAGGCCTTCAGCTGCCGAGCTTTCGCCGCTTCGTTCACCTGCTCATCGGCATGATACGAGGAGCGGACGAGTGGACCCGCCTCGCAATGACTGAACCCTTTGCTTAATGCGATCTCTTTCAGCTCCCGAAACTCATCGGGATGGTAGTACTTCACCACTTTCAAATGTTTTTTCGTCGGCTGCAAATACTGACCGATCGTCAAAATGTCGACATGGTTGGCGCGCAGATCGTCCATGGCCTCGATGATCTCCTCTTTCGTTTCCCCAAGGCCGACCATGATGCTCGATTTCGTCGGGATGTCAGGCTGCAGCTCTTTCGCCCGCCGCAAAAACTCAAGCGACCGTTCGTACGTCGCCCGCGCGCGCACTCTTGGCGTCAAGCGGCGCACCGTTTCAATGTTATGATTCAAAATGTCCGGTCGGGCATCCATCAGCGTCTTCAAGTTTTCGTACACCCCGCCCATGTCGGACGGCAGCACTTCAATCGTCGTAAACGGGTTTTTTCGCCGGATGGCGCGCACCGTTTCGGCAAACACGGCCGCACCTCCGTCTTTCAAATCATCGCGCGCCACCGCGGTGACGACGACGTGTTTTAAGTTCATGATGCGCACCGATTCGGCGACGCGTTCCGGTTCCTGCCAGTCGAGTTCGGTCGGCAAGCCGGTTTTGACGGCGCAAAAGCGGCAGGCGCGCGTGCAGACGCTGCCTAAAATCATAAACGTGGCCGTCCGCCGCACAGCCCAGCATTCGTGAATGTTCGGGCACTTCGCTTCCTCGCAGACAGTATGTAAACGGTGTTCCCGCATCAACTTCTTCAATCCGACGTAGTTCTCGTTCGTATTTAATTTGATTTTCAACCAATCCGGCTTGCGGATGTGTTCTTCTTTCGTCGCCATCGTTCTCACTCCAGTTAGATCGTTATTCATTTCTCATTATAATGAAAAGCTCGCGAAAAGACAAAAAAATCGCCGTCCGACTGCCTTCCTCCTTTTTACACCGCTTGCTTCTTGGCGCCAAAGGGCGAGTGCGCTTAGTCCTACAAATTTTGGCATTGATGAATTCCTTCTTTCTCCCCAAACTAAAGGATAGGAGACGAGCGGAAAAGGGGGGATCCACGTGCACCGATGGCTACTGGCCCTATGGGTGGTGGCGATATTGTTCATCGCCGCCGGCGCCGCGGCCGCAGCTGAAAATAATGAAGAAGACGTTTATGAACGACGCATGGAGCTGTATAAAAAAGCGGAAGCCGTTTCACTCATTCCATGGTATTACTTTGCGGCCATTGACCAATACGAGCGAAACGTCCGCCAAGTGCGCCGCGATTTGCCCAAACCAACCGGCGTCCTTGGTATTTACATCAGGCCGGATATATGGGCTGGGCCGCTGAACAAAAACTCGCATGATACGAATCCGTTCACCATCTCCCAGTTTGGCGGCCTCGGGATAGATGGGAACGGGGATGGGAACGCGCGCGCTGACGACGATGAAGATGTCATCATGGCGATGGCCCGCTATTTGCAGACGTACGGCATTGATCACCGCCAGATCAAAATCGCGCTTTGGAACTATTACCAGCGCGCCAAGACGGTCGACCTGATTTTAGGAAAAGTAAAAATTTATAAAAAGTATCAGACATTACAATTGGACAACCATGTGTTTCCTCTTCCGCTGCGGGCGAATTACAGCTACCGCGACACATGGGGTGACGCGCGCGGCTGGGGTGGGCGCCGCATCCATGAGGGAACAGACATTTTCGCTGGCTACGGGGTTCCGGTCCGCTCGACGTGCTACGGCATCGTCGAATTGAAAGGCTGGAACAACTACGGCGGCTGGCGCGTCGGCATCCGCGACATCAACAACACGTACCATTATTTCGCCCACTTAAACGGGTTTACCGCCCAGTTACGCGAGGGGCAAATCGTCGAGCCGGGAACGATCATCGGCTCGGTCGGCAGCTCCGGTTACGGCCCGCCCGGCACGGCCGGAAAATTCCCGCCCCATCTTCATTACGGGATGTACAAAGACAACGGCTACACCGAGTGGGCGTTCGACCCCTATCCACATTTGAAAGCGTGGGAACGGGCCGAGCGGCAGCAACAAAAACGGCGCTGATCGCCCGTTCGGCCGATGGGCCGAACCGTGGCGCAGCGCCGTTCACCTCGTTCCGTGAGCGCGTTGCTTTTTCACTTCACCGCCATGCAATGGCTCTTTCGCTTCGCCGCCTCACCCATGGCGTCAATGCCCGCCCAAATACGCCTGCTTCACTTGCTCGCTCGCCTGCAACTCAGCCGCCGTTCCCGACAACACGACGCGGCCCGATTCGAGGACATAGGCGCGATCGGCGATCGAGAGCGCCATATGGGCGTTTTGCTCGACAAGCAAAATCGTCGTTCCCGACGCATTGATTTCCTGGATGATGCGAAAAATCGTCTTGACAAGCAGCGGCGCGAGCCCCATCGACGGTTCGTCAAGCAAAAGCAGCTTCGGACGAGCCATGAGCGCGCGGCCGATGGCAAGCATTTGCTGCTCGCCGCCCGAGAGCGTGCCGGCCAATTGCTTGCGCCGCTCCTCAAGGCGCGGAAACAGCTGAAAAACGTTGGCAAAATCTTGTTGAATGCCGACTTTGTCTTTGCGCAAAAACGCACCGAGCTCCAAATTTTCCTCGACCGTCATGTTGGCAAACACGCGGCGCCCTTCCGGCACGTGGGAAATGCCTTGCTTCACGATCGTCTGCGCCGCCTTGCCGGCGATCGAGGCCCCTTCGTAGACGATGTCGCCGTTTTTCGGCTTCAACAGCCCGGAGATGGTTTTCAGCAGCGTCGTTTTTCCCGCGCCGTTTGCGCCGATCAGCGTGACGATTTCACCTTTATTCACCTCAAGCGACACGCCTTTTAAAGCATGAATGTTGCCGTAAAACACATCGATGCCATTCACGTTCAGCATGTCACGACACCTCCTCGCCAAGGTAAGCCTCGATCACTTTCGGGTTGCTGCGCACTTGTTCCGGCGTGCCTTCGGCGATCAGCTGGCCGTGATCCAACACGTAAATGCGTTCGCATATGCCCATCACAAGCGACATGTCATGCTCAATCAACAAAATCGTCAACGCAAACCATTCGCGAATGAACGCGATCAGCTTCATCAATTCTTTCGTCTCTTGCGGGTTCATGCCGGCGGCCGGCTCGTCAAGCAAAAGCACCTTCGGCTGCGCCGCCAACGCCCGGGCGATCTCGAGCCGCCGCTGCTGCCCGTACGGCAAGTTTTTTGCCTTCTCATGCTTGACGCTATCAAGCTGGAAAATGTTCAAGAACTCGATCGCCTTCTCTTCCATTTCCTGTTCGCCGCGAAAATGGGAGGGGAGACGGAAAATGGAGCTCAGCATCGAATGGCGGGCGTGCGCATGGTAAGCGACTTTCACGTTGTCCAAAACCGACAGCTCGCCAAACAGGCGAATGTTTTGAAACGTGCGGCTGATCCCTTTGCGCGTAATTTTGTACGGCGGCAAGCCGTTCAACGTCTCGCCGCCCAGCATAATCCGCCCTTCCGTCGGCACATACACGCCCGTCAGCAAGTTAAACAGCGTCGTTTTTCCCGCGCCGTTCGGGCCGATGAGCCCGATGAGCTCCCCTTGATGCAGCTCCATCGTCGCGCCGGAGAGCGCCTTCAGCCCGCCAAACTGGATGCCGACGTTTTCCGCTTTAAGCAACGGTGTTTTTGCCGCCATGGTTCACTCCCCCTTCCGTCTTCCGCCATTTCCAAAGCGAAGACAGCTCTTTCGTCCCCATCAGCCCGGTTGGGCGGTACAGCATAACGAAAATCAGCACGAGGCTGTAAATGATCATCCGCGTTTCCGGATAGTTTTGCAAGAACGTCGAAACGATCGTCAGCAACACGGCGGCGATGACCGAGCCGGACAAACTGCCGAGGCCGCCTAAAACGACGAAAATCAAAATGTCAAACGACTTTAAAAAACCGAAATTCGACGGCTGGATGATGTAAAAATGGTGCGCGTACAGCGCTCCGGCGATGCCGGCGAAAAACGCGCCGATCACAAACGCTGCCACTTTGTAATACGTCGTGTTGATCCCCATGGCATCGGCGGCGATTTCATCCTCGCGAATCGAGATGCACGCCCGTCCGTGCGTCGAGTTTGTGAAGTTGGCAATCACCAAAAGCGTCACCAACAGGCAGGCGAACACCCACGGCCATGTCGTCATGTGCGTCACCGTCATGCCGCTCGCCCCGCCAACGTAATCGATGTTAAGCAAAGCAATGCGGACAATTTCGCCAAACCCGAGCGTGGCGATCGCCAAGTAGTCCCCTTTTAAGCGCAAGCTCGGCACGCCGATGATCAGGCCAGCGAGCATCGCCGCCACCCCGGCGGTCAAGACGCCGACCGCAAACGGCAGCTGCAGCTTCATCGTCATAATCGCGGAGGCATAGGCGCCGACGGCGAAAAAGCCGGCATGTCCGATCGAAAACTGCCCGGTGATGCCGATGATCAAGTGAAGGCTCGCGGCCAACATGACATTGATCGCCATGAAAAAGAGGGTATTGACATAAAAGATATTTAACATTCCGCTGGCAATCAGCCACTCAACAACCGCGAAAAAGGCGAAGGCCAGTATGACGGAACCCCAAAATCCACGCGTCCGCTTCCAAGTTGCCATTGTCCCTACCATCCTTTACACTTTTTCTCGTACGTTCTTGCCAAACAATCCGGCCGGCCGGAAAATCAGGATGAGAATCAAAATGACAAACGCCACCCCGTCGCGCCAGAGTGAATAACCAAGCCCGCTCACGAGCGATTCAATGACGCCAAGCAACAGCCCGCCGACCATCGCCCCCGGAATGATGCCGATTCCGCCCAACACAGCGGCGACAAACGCTTTCAAACCGGGAAGAATGCCCATCAACGGCTCGATTTTTGTATAATAAATGCCAAAAATGACGCCGGCCGCCCCCGCGAGCGCCGAGCCGATGGCGAACGTGGCCGAAATCGTGTTGTCAACGTTGATTCCCATCAACCGAGCCGCTTCCGCATCATGGGACACAGCGCGCATCGCTTTCCCGATTTTTGTCCGGTGGACGATAAATTGAAGAAGGATCATCAAAACGAGGGACGTGCCGAGGATGAACAGCGACTGGCTGCTGATAACCACCCCAAACAGCTTCAAATTCCGATCCGGGAGCAGCGTGCTCGGATACGCTTCCGGCTGCGCCCCGCGCAAATAAATCGTCACGTACTCGATGAAAAGCGAAACGCCGATCGCCGTAATCAAGACGGCAATGCGCGTCGCATTCCGCAGCGGCTTGTACGCGATCCGCTCAATCACCATCCCCAGCACCGCGCAGGCTGCCATCGCCAATAGCAGCGCCGGAAAGAAGCCAATGCCAAGCATCGTCACCGCATAAAACCCGACGAATGAACCAACCATAAAGACGTCGCCATGGGCGAAATTAATGAGCCGGACGATGCCGTACACCATCGTATAGCCGAGGGCGATGAGCGCATAAATGCTGCCGAGCGAAACGCCGTTCACGAGCTGTTGAATGAGTTCCATGTCTGCACGCTCCTTAACGAAAACTCGTCATTCATCAAAAGAAGCGCCGGACAGGGGAGCTGTTCCTCCCCCGTCCATGCCGCCTCTCCTTACGGATTGACCTTGGTTTTAAATTGCTGCTGCCCGTCTTTGTATTCCAAAATAACAGCCGATTTAATGGGATCGTGTTTTTCATTAATAGTGAATATACCGGTTACTAATTGTAAATCTTTCGTTTTCGCCAGCGCGTCTTTGATTTTCACCGGATCGGCGCTGCCGGCCCGTTTGATGGCATCCGCCAAGAAGTATGCCGTGTCATAGCCGAGCGCATTGAACGCATCCGGCGCTTTGTTGTATTTCGCTTTAAAGGCTTTCACGAACTCTTGAATTTTCGGATCCGGGTCGCCAGACGAATAATGGTTTGTGATGTACGTATTGTTCAGCGCATCCTTGCCGGCAATCTCCACCAGCTTCGGCGAATCCCAGCCGTCGCCGCCCATGATCGGCACGTTTAGGCCGAGTTCGCGCGCCTGCTTGACGATGAGGCCGACTTCTTCATAATAGCCGGGCAGGAAAATGAATTCCGGATTCGCCGATTTAATGCGCGTCAGCGTAGCGCGGAAGTCGGTATCTTTCGCCACATACGCTTCTTCAGCAACAATTTTGCCGCCGCCGGCTGTAAACGTTTCTTTAAATGACGCAGCCAGCCCTTTCGAGTAATCGCTCGCGCTGTCGATCAAAATCGCCGCACTTTTCACTTTCAAGTCATCCAATGCGAATTTTGCCGCCACCGTTCCTTGGAACGGGTCGATAAAGCATGTCCGGAAAATGAAATCATTCACTTTTCCGTCTTTGGTAGTAATCGTCGGGTTCGTACCGGACGGCGTAATCATCGGCACTTTATTGTCATTGGCGATTTGCACTTGAGCGAGCGTGTTCGTGCTCGTCGCTGAACCGATGATCGCCACGACTTTGTCTTGGCTGATCAGCTTGATGGCGCCGTTCGTCGCTTCGGCCGCTTCCGATTTGTTGTCGACTTTGACGAGCTTTAACTTTTTGCCGTCAATTCCTTTTTTATTGATTTCATCAAACGCCAGTTCCAGCCCTTCGGCGATCGACTGACCGTACGAAGCGACACCGCCGGACAGCTCAAGGTTGGCGCCGACTTTAATGACATCGCCGCCTCCGCCGCCAGCCGACCCGCCGCTTTGTTGATTGTTGCCGCAGCCAGCCATAAGGCCCGCCGTCAGCATCAAGGAAGCTACAATCCCTGCTGTTCTTTTTTTCTTCACTTTCATTCCCCCCATTGTTCAAAATGTTCGGTCATGAGAGCGCCCCTCGCTTTCCTTTGCCGCGCCCTCCAACGGCTGCTTGATGTCCGCCATCTCTCCTTCTATTCCCTCCCCCTTTCCTAATTCTTATGTAAATAATAAAACTATTTTCAATTTAATATAATATTACAAAATTTATAACCACTCGTCTAGTTCTTTTCTGTCGAAAAAAGAAAAAAGCGGTTTCCTCTAAGTCGAGTTGGAAAACCCCTGCGGCCACCGCTCGCCGCAACATTTTACTTGTATAATATTTCCATGTTTCCATCAAAAACATTCTCGTTTCTGGCCGACGTTTCTAGGGGGGCGGTGATTGAAGGAGAAATACTGCTCTCCGACAGTGTTTCCCAAACCAAAAAAACGTTGCAACATCATCATTCCATTCCTTGTGACTTCTCCCCAATCGAGCGAATTTGTTATTTTTCACCAGCCTCCTAGGCGCTCATCCGCCGCCAGCAAACAGGGAACGGCTACCGCGGCGGCAGTTCAAAGGAAGGGCCGACGGAACCCCCGCCTTTGTTGTAAAACTGCGGCACTTCTCCGGGGATAAAGCGCATGACGATCGGCATATCGGTCGTGACGGTGGAGATTTTCGACGCAAACGGAATAATGACTTGAATATCGACCGCAATATGGATATCAATTTCAATAAAAAAACTGTTAATGTCATAGGCGTGGATTTGTTTTGTCACTTCTGAATTGACATTGCCGACGATTTGAAACTGCACGGGGATGCGCGGACCCAAATTCGCGAGCAGCGCATTGTTGGTCACTTGTCCAAGCGGAATCGAATAAATGATACCGCGGCTGTCGCCGGCCCCCGACTCCACTTCGGGAAGAACGAGGCGCTCAATCCGTCCTTCGGTCGCCGCTTTCAAGCTTGCCATGACATGATCGTCCGTTTCGGATAAAATGCGGTTCATCACCGCCGTATCAAAGTCGACGGACACAATCTTGCCGTTTTCGTCCTGCCGAACCGTAACAAGCCGCTGAAACTCGGGATTGTCCTTTTGAAACTGTTGTTCAATCGCATTGTTAATCACCAAATTGGCAATTCGTTTCGTTTCGGTTTCCGCGATTTCCATCAGCACTGGCTTGATGCTTCGATTCACAATCCAAAGGCTGGCCGCCATCGAAAACATAAAAAAAACGAAGGTCAATAGCAGCACATAACGGAACGGGAGCGGGCCCCTCCGCCCAAACCGGGGGCGCAACAACATCAAATCCCTCCTTTACAAGCTATATGTATGCTTGTAAGGAGGGATTCTTTCACCGCATTTTCAACAGCGCCTCTTTTCCTTTCATTCCCGGTTCGATGCCGAGCTCGCGGGCGGCGATCGTCACCGACTCAAGCGGCGCCGCGAGCAGCTGCTCGATCGTGCGCACCCCGACCGCCCGTCCGGCGATAATGCCGCGGTCGCGCAATTTTTCGTTCAACAACGCGACATCGAGCGCGCCGCACATAATATATCCTTTGTCGCTCGCCACCGCCAACAAATTCGTTTTCGGCAGCTGCACGGACACCGCCATAAACGGATGTCCGTCAATGATGATCGGCTTGATTTCCACCATCGCCGCAGTCACTCTCCTTTCCATCCTTCAATGTATGAAGGACAGAACGAGAAGTGCCTGACTACTGAGCCAGTTTCCACGCGAGAACGTCGCGCAAAAACTCAGGCATGTAATACGTTTTCTCCGCCGCCCGCTGAATTTGCGGGTAAAAATGGCCGATGGCAAACATATCGGTCGTCGCCACCTCGTACGTCCGCTCCGGATCGAGCGGTTCGCCGTGAACCGCAACGCGGCGGATATGCCACCCCCCATCCTCTTCCCATTCCGTCTCGAGATCGACACCGTCATACACCATTTCCCCCATCACTTCACCGCGGAAACCGAACCCCTTAAACCGCAAATGCTTCATCCGTTCCGTATGGGCTTCCAGCATAATTTCTTTGAGCTCCGCCCCGCGCAGCTTCACTTTGCACGGATTGAGCGGATGGGGGCAAATGCGGTGCAAATCTTTTTTTGTCACCGGCCCTTTCGACAGCGACTCAAGCAGCACGCCGGAATTGACCATGCCGATGTCTGCTTGGCACCATTCCCGCAAGGCGGAAGCCAGCACATGGGCGAGCGGCGACGGAGCGAACCAGTTGATCGGCAAATCTTCCTCCAGCTCGGCGACCCGTTCCGCCTCAAGCTGCGCCAAGCTTTCTCGCTCAAGGCGGCGAAGGCGGCGCTCCATCTCTTCGGAGCGCGGCAAGGTCGCGACATCGACGAGGGCGGCCGACGTCCGCGCTAAGCGCCCGTCTTCCACCTCGAGCTTAACGACGCCGACGTATTGTCCATATTTTCCAGCCGCGCACAGAAGCGCGCCGTTGACTCGCTTTCCTTCCGGGAACAGATGATGGGTGTGAGCGCCTAAAACAACATCGATGCCCGGAATCTCAGCGGCCATTTGTTCATCATCGTGCACGCCGAGATGGGATAGGACAACGACGCAGTCCGCCCGCTGCTTCACTTCCGCCACCGCCGCCCTTAGCGTCTCAAACGGCGATGCAACGGTCCAGCCGAGCGATTCGTAAAACTGACGAAACGGAGCGGTCGCGCCAACAACCCCGATGCGAAACGTCTCTGTCGCCGAAATGACGGCATACGGCAGCGCCCACGGCGGCCGCGTGCCGTCACGGCGGAACAAGTTGGCCACCACCACCGGAAATCGCGCCCGCTCATACAACGTATCGAGATCGCGGTAATCGAGCGTGATCCCTTCATTGTTGCCGATCGTCACCGCGTCATAGCCAAGCTCGTTGAGCAGCTCAACGTTCGCTTTGCCCCGCGTCGCCTCGGTGATCGGATGAACGCGGTCGACAAAATCGCCGACATCAAACAAAAGCATCGCCTCGTTGCGCGCGCGATGCTCCTTTCTGCGCTCTGACAAAAAGCGGGCGATTTGCGGCCAATGTTCAAAATGGCTGTGCACGTCATTGGTATGGTAAAGATAGACGATTTGCTTCAAAACGCCCCCTCCTCCACTACGCTAGGCTTTCCAAGACAAGTCGAATCCCTAGGACAATCAGCACGAGGAGCAGCACGACCACCAACGTTCGGCTCGGCATCCGCTTGTTGATCCATGCCCCCGTTTTCGCGCCGATCCATACGCCGGGGATGAGGGCGAGGGCAAACGTCCATTTCACATTGCCCATCGTCACATGCGTCAGCGAACCGACGAGTGAGGACAAAAAAATCATCAACATCGATGTGGCGACCGCCACATGGGGCGGAAAGCGAAACAGCACGATCATCGCCGGCACCATCAACGAACCGCCGCCAATGCCAAACAGCCCGCCGAAAAAGCCAACGACAAAGGCGATGGCAATCGCCGCCCACGGCTGGTAGTCATAAACGGAAACCTCCCCGTTTCGGTCGGTGTACGCGCGGACGACTTTCCGCCGCCACCATGGCCCCGGCTGCGCCTGTTCCACCGCCGTTTGTTCGCCTTCGTTTTCTTTCGCCGCCGCCGTTTCTGCCGCCGAGCGTTTCGTTTTCTTTTGGCTCAGCGCCAAAAAAAGCGACATGGCAATCAAAAACAGACCAAAATACAGCGAAAAATGCGCCACGCTCAGCGTATTGTTCACCCAAGCACCGACGACCGCTCCCGGGACGCTGCCGAGACTAAACAGCAGCCCGCTTCGATAATCGACCATTTTGTCTTTCATGTACGACAACGTGGATGACAGCCCGTTGAAAATAATGACGACTAGCGATGTGCCGACCGCGACTTGCGGCGTCACCGCCGCCAGCCAGCCGAGCGCGCCGAAAAACAACAGCGCCGGCACGATGATCACCCCGCCGCCAAGGCCGGCCAAACTGCCGACCGTTCCAGCGATCAAGCCGAGCGAAACAAGCAACAAATACGCCATATAGCCTCACCCCCCTTGCTTTAAAACAAACCAAGCTGCCGCGGCGCAAGGCCGTTGTACTCCAAGCCGAGCAACTCGATCAATTGCTTGGCATTGTCGGCGGCATCGCCGCCGGAGTTGTTGTTAAACAGCACATAAATGTGGTCCGTTTTCGCTGCGAGCGCTCGAATGCGATCTGCCCATTCGCGCAGCTCGCGCTCATTGTAGCGATACAAATAACGGACGGCCCGCCAGTTCTCGCCGGCCGTCGCCTTGTTCCAGCCGTGCACGTTGCGGCCGTGCAGGCGAATCAGCGTCTTTTCGCGATGAGTCGGATGCAACACAATCGGCACCGACCCTTCCCCTGCCTGCGGCTCATCGCAAATCGCGTGAATCCAGCCTTCCTCTTCCATAAAGCGAAGCGTTTTGGCGCGAAAGCGCGGCGAAAACCAAGATTGATGGCGAAATTCAAGCGCCGCCGGCACTTCCCCCATCCGCGCCTTCACCGAGCGCAAGTACGCGACATGCTCGCGCCGGCAGTCAAACCACGGCGGAAACTGAAACAGCACCATCGCCAATTTTCCCGCTTCTTGAAACGGCGCGATCGATTCCAAAAACGCGGCAACCATCTCTTCCTTGCTTTCATATGGAATCGGGCCGCGCTCATGTCCGGTCATCCCTTGATAGGCCTTCACGATAAACTGAAACGACGGCGGCGTCTCGCGAATCCATTTTTCCACGTTCGCCCGCGGCTGAATGGCGTAAAAATACGAATCGACCTCCACCGTCGGAAAATGCGCCGCATATTCCGGCAATTTATCTTTCGCCGCCAAACCGGGCGGATAGAGGCTGTCATGATCGCCCCAGCCGGTCAGTCCGATGTAAATCATGGTCATCACCAATTCACTCCATTTCCCAACTATCTTCACTATATCACAAGTGCAACTGCCTTAAAATCAAAACGCCTGCTGTCCATGCGGCCGACAATGGCGAGGGAGGCGTTGGAATTTGTCCAGCCGTACCAAGAGAAAAACCATGATTGAAATGAATCCAAAACTGCTCTACAATGATATTCGCAAAAAAATTCTAACAATACCATAGTGGAAAGGCGGCGATCTCCATTGATCCATCTCTATTCATTCATGATGTTATCTATTTTTTTGATTGTGCTGCCGGGGCCCGATACCGCGATTGTTACAAAAAACACTATTTCGGTCGGGAAAATCGGCGGATTGAAAACCGCTTTTGGAGTTTGTTGCGCCCTTTTTATCCATACCGCTGCGGCGGCTTTAGGGCTTTCAGCCGTCATTATGCAATCTGCCCTGCTGTTTTCGATCCTGAAGTATGTGGGTGCTGTGTACTTAACGTATTTAGGTGTTAAGGCATTATATGGAGTCATGAAAAAAGGGGAAACCCTAGGTGCGGAAAGGGACATCAAAGGCGGAGGACAACACACTGCCTGCTTCAAGCAAGGGTTTCTGACCGATTTCTTAAATCCGAAAGTGGCGGCCTTTTTCTTCACCTTTTTGCCGCAATTCGTAGCACCGGGCTCGCACTCCTTTGTTCCGTTTCTCGTGATGGGGGCGGCTTATACAGCGATGACCGCTATATGGTTTTTGTTTTACATTTCCTTCGTCCATTGTATTAGCGATTTCATGAAGCGGCCGAAGACGAAGAAATGGATCGAAGGAATCACAGGCGCGGTGATGATCGGGTTTGGCATCAAATTGGCGCTTGAAAAAGTCCAGCGCTAAACAGGAAGACGGAGCGCGGCGGAACAAAAGCGACCTAGCATGAGAGAAGACAGGGGAGCGCCCAAAAGCGAACGCTCCCCCGTTCGATCCCGCTTCATCACGGTTGGATGAAGATGCGGATCACCGGCGACTTGAACATCACCGCATCAGCCTTCCCATTCCAGTTATAAACATCTTGGAAGGAAAACAAGTCGCTGTCGCCCCACGCCCGATGAGCATGAACATAAAATCCCTTCACATCAATATACGTTTGCGCGCGATCGGAAGGTACGGTTTCCGAATACACATATCCAAAGTGGCGGCTGCTTTCCTTGCGCAAGGAATTTTTCATCATATACCCTACAACAGAAGATTGGTACGGCTTCCTACTATGTTGTATGCTGACGTGAGAGCGATCCTGATATGTCTTGTAGGAGCTGTAAACGTGGTGATAATCGACAACCGCATTTTCCGTCGTCAAAATCCCGTAAAAATCCGTCCCCTTTTCTTTCGGATCGATCAGCCATTCATACGACAAGACGACGGCGTATCGATGCTCTTCTCGATTGAGTGAGGAAACAGAGAGGGTCAATTTCATGATGTTCTTTTGATGATCGGTGTAAATCGTTGATGTGGTGCATAACTTCTGTTTCTCGATATGGCATTGGATCATTTGATGATCCGCCTGTTTCTTAAAAATCTCCTTCACCGTTTGTTCATCGGGCTCATTCCATTGATTCGCCGCGCGTCTCGCACGAAAAAAATCGATCTCCTGTCCATCCATATGGCGAATCTCTTCTTTCGTCATCCCCAGCCAAAAGAAAGTCGCAACCTCCTTATTTTTGAGCTGTCGGTTGACTTTATTGAGGCTTTCCGGCTCTCTAATGAGGCTCTCGATCTCTTCTTGGTCAAACCCTTGCCTTTTTGCCTCCCAATGATGAGCTTGTAAACTCATCTCCTGATGATCACAGCCAGCTAGCATGGTACACAACAAAACATAACGGAGGATCCGTTTCACCGATACCCCACCCTTATCGTATCCATTCGCGGCAAATCAGACGCAGTACCATTTTTACCTGTCAAAGCAACGGCAACACGAAAAACGCGAATCCCTCCTCGAAGCCCGGTGAAAAACCGCTGTCACACACGAATCGGCAGCGTTTTCATTTCAGGAAAGAAAGCTGATTCTACAAGGTTTCTCTAATTGAGGAAAGAATGGAATCGGCAGTATTTTGCCCTAAATCACCCACCTTCTAGAAAGTGCCCCACGACGCGGCAAACAACGTATTCGGGGGCGCTAAGGGCGCCCCCGAAGATAAGCGGAAAGAGCAAGAAACCAGCCGCTCCGGTTTGTGTCAATCATTGTGGGTGCGAGGCCCGCAACGGCGCGCTAACCCCTTGATTTATCCAGCTTATCCGATGCTTCCTTCCATTTCAAACTTGATCAAGCGGTTCATCTCGACGGCGTATTCCATCGGCAGCTCGCGAGTGAACGGCTCGATGAAGCCCATGACGATCATTTCCGTCGCTTCCTGTTCGGAAATGCCGCGGCTCATCAAGTAGAACAGCTGCTCTTCCGACACTTTCGACACTTTCGCTTCGTGTTCAAGCGAGATGTTGTCGTTTAAAATTTCGTTGTACGGAATCGTATCCGATGTCGACTGGTTGTCAAGAATGAGCGTGTCGCATTCGATGTTCGAGCGCGAACCGGACGCTTTGCGGCCGAAATGAACCATGCCGCGGTACGTGACTTTTCCGCCTTGTTTCGAAATCGACTTCGAGACGATCGTCGAAGACGTATTCGGCGCCAAGTGGATCATTTTCGCCCCGGCGTCTTGGTGCTGTCCTTTGCCGGCGATGGCGATCGACAGCGTCAAGCCGCGCGCCCCTTCGCCTTTTAAGATGACGGCCGGGTATTTCATCGTCAGCTTTGAGCCGATGTTGCCGTCAATCCATTCCATCGTCGCGTTTTCTTCGCAGACGGCGCGCTTCGTCACCAAGTTGAAGACGTTGTTCGCCCAGTTTTGGATCGTCGTGTAGCGGCAGTACGCGCCTTTTTTGACGATGATTTCCACGACTGCGCTATGGAGCGAGTTCGTCGTGTAAATCGGCGCGGTGCAGCCTTCGACGTAATGGACGTGCGCCCCTTCATCGACGATGATGAGCGTCCGCTCAAACTGCCCCATGTTTTCCGAATTGATCCGGAAGTACGCTTGCAGCGGCGTTTCGACTTTGACACCTTTTGGAACGTAAATGAACGAACCGCCCGACCAAACCGCCGAGTTCAAGGCGGCAAACTTGTTATCGGTCGGCGGCACGACTTTGGCGAAATACTCACGGAACAAGTCTTCGTTTTCTTTCAGCGCCGAGTCGGTGTCTTTAAAGATGACGCCGAGTTTTTCCAAATCCTCTTTCATGTTATGGTAGACGACTTCCGATTCGTATTGGGCGGAAACGCCGGCCAAATATTTTTGCTCCGCCTCTGGAATGCCGAGTTTATCAAACGTCGCTTTAATTTCTTCCGGCACCTCATCCCACGAGCGGCCCGATTTTTCCGTCGGCTTGACGTAGTAGGTGATTTCGTCAAAATCCAAGCTCGACAGGTCGCCGCCCCATTGCGGCATCGGCTTGCTGTAGAAGATGTCGAGCGCTTTTAGGCGGAATTCGAGCATCCATTGCGGCTCGTTTTTCATCCGCGAAATTTCTTCGACGACTTCGCGCGTCAGGCCGCGCTGGGCGCGGAAGACGGAGACGTCCTTGTCAACGAAACCGTACTTGTATTCCCCGATTTCCGGTGCTTTTTTCGCCATCGTGGTTCACCTTCCTTCATGTTCGTGGCCATGTAGCCCTTTTTCGAGCGCTTTCCACGCCAACGTCGCGCATTTGATGCGGGCGGGAAATTTGGAAACGCCTTGGAGCGCCTCGATGTCGCCAAGGTCAACGGAATCGTCGTACGCTTTGCCTTGGATCATGTCGGAGAAAATGTGGGCGAGCCGAAGCGCCTCCTCCACCGTTTTTCCTTTGATCGCTTGCGTCATCATCGACGCCGACGACATCGAAATCGAACAGCCTTCCCCTTCAAACTTGACATCGGCGACTCTGCCGTCTTCCACTTTCATTGTCAAGTGGATGCGGTCGCCGCACGTCGGGTTGTTCATGTTGACATCGACATTCGTGCCCTCAAGCACCCCGCGGTTGCGCGGGTTTTTATAATGATCCATAATGACTTGGCGGTAAAGCTGATCCAACGGATGGTTAGAAGACATGGCTGAAGTACTCCTTCGCTTTCTGTAATGCAGCGATAAACCGGTCGATTTCCTCTTTCGTGTTGTACAGATAGAAGCTCGCCCGGGCGGTCGCCGTCACGTCAAGCCACTTCATGAGCGGCTGGGCGCAATGGTGGCCGGCGCGAATGGCGATGCCTTCGGCGTCCAAAACGGTCGCCACATCGTGCGGGTGCACGCCGTCGATGTTAAACGTCACCAGCCCCGCCCGCTCCTTCGGTCCATAGACGGTAACGCCTTCGAGATCCGCCATTCGTTCAAGCGCGTATTGCGCCAGTTCATGCTCATGGGCAGCAATCGCGTCCAAGCCGACTTGCTCGAGGAAATCGATCGCCGCGCCGAGGCCGATGGCGCCGGCGATAATCGGCGTCCCACCTTCAAACTTCCACGGCAACTCTTTCCACGTCGAGTCGTACAGTTCGACAAAATCGATCATTTCACCGCCAAACTCGATCGGCTCCATTTGCTCCAATAATTCTCTTTTTCCATATAATACGCCAATCCCGGTCGGTCCGCACATTTTATGGCCGGAAAACGCCAAAAAGTCGCAATCGAGTTCTTGGACGTCGATCTTCATATGCGGAGCGCTTTGCGCCGCATCGACGACGATGATCGCCCCGCGCTCATGGGCGATGCGGGCGATCTCGCGAATCGGATTGATCGTGCCGAGCACGTTCGACACATGGGCGATGGCGACGATTTTCACAGCGGGCGTCACCGTGGCCTCGACATCGTTGAGATCGATCGTGCCGTCTTCCTGCAGCGGAATGTATTTCAGCGTCGCGCCCGTTTGCTTCGCCAGCTGCTGCCATGGGATCAAGTTGCTGTGATGTTCCATGTACGTGATGACGATTTCATCGCCTTCGTTGACATGGGCGCGCCCGTAGCTTGAGGCGACCAAGTTGAGCGCTGATGTCGTCCCGCGCGTGAAAATGATTTCTTGCATCGAGCGGGCGTTAAGAAAACGCCGTGCTTTTTCGCGCGCCCCTTCGTACGCGTCGGTCGCCTTCGTTCCGAGCGTATGGACGCCGCGGTGAACGTTCGAGTTGTACTCGCGGTAGTAGCGGTCAAGAGCCTCAATCACCGGCAGCGGCTTTTGCGATGTCGCGGCGCTGTCAAAATAGACGAGCGGGTGGCCGTTGACATTCTGATGCAAAATCGGAAACAACGCGCGGATTTCGTTCACCTTCATGATTGAACTTTCCTTTCAATCACTTCAATTAATTGATTTTTCACGCCGTCAATCGGAATCGCTTCGACGACCGGCGCCAAAAAGCCGTGAATGATCAGACGTTCCGCTTCCCGTCTTGGAATGCCACGGCTCATTAAGTAATACAACTGAATCGGGTCGACACGACCGACCGACGCCGCGTGGCCGGCCATGACGTCGTCTTCATCGATCAACAAAATCGGGTTCGCATCGCCGCGCGCTTTTTCGCTTAACATGAGCACGCGCGATTCTTGCTCGGCGTTTGATTTTGATGCGCCGTGCTCGATTTTGCCGATGCCGTTGAAAATTGAAGTCGCGCTGTCGCGGACGACGCCGTGTTTCAAAATGTACCCTTCCGTATGCTTTCCGTAGTGGACGACGCTGGTCGTAAAGTTTTGTACTTGCTCGCCGCGGCTGACGACAACGGTTTTCGTATCGCCGAACGAGCCGTCACCGACGAGGCGCGTGATGTTTTCCGACACCGTGTTGCCGTCATTCATCAGCCCGAGCGCCCATTCGATCCGCCCGTCGCGCCCGGCGATGCCGCGCCGGTTCACGTACGTCGTCACGCCGCTCGCCAAATGGTCAACGGCGGCGAAAAAGACGCGGGCGTTCGCGTTGGCGAACACTTCGGCCACAATATTGGCGGACGCTTGACCGTTGCGGTCCGCTGACAAATAGTTTTCCACGAACACCACGCGGCTGTTGTCTTCCGCCACGACGATGACATGGTTAAACAAGGCGATGTCGTCTTCATCTTGAATGTAAACAGCCTGAAGCGGCGTTTCAATTTCAACGTTTTTCGGAACATACACGAATACGCCGCCGTTCATGAGCGCGGCATGAAGCGCGGCGAGGCGGTGCTCATCCGGCTTGACCGCGGTCATCCAATAGCGCTCAAGCAAATCGCCGTGCTCGCGCGCCGCCGTCAAAATGTCGGTGAAAATGACGCCCTTTTCTTTCAGCTCTTCAGAAAGCGACACATACGCCGGCGTATGGTTGCGCTGCACGTACAAGTTTTTCGTTTCTTTCCCTGCTTCGATGAGCGCCTTTACGGCGTCCGGCAAATCATCGAGGCTGGCGTACGCCGCGCTCTCCACCGTGTGACGGGCGAAGCCGTGAAAGTTCCATTTCTCGATCTTCGTTTTGTCCGGTTTCGGCAGCGGCAGCCGCTCCGCGCGTTCCAGCGCCTCGAGACGCCGCGCCGTCAGCCATTCCGGCTCGCCGCGCCCGCTTGAGAACGTGCGGATGTAGGTTTCATCGAATGGAATTTTCGTTTCTGTCGCCATAGTCCTCCTCCTAACGCTTACGCTTCTTGCCCGACCGTTTCATCTTCGATGCCAAGTTCTTTTTTGATCCAGTCGTATCCTTCCGCCTCCAGCCGCTGCGCCAGTTCCGGACCGCCGGATTTGACAATGCGCCCTTGCATCATGACGTGCACATAATCCGGAGTGATATAGTTCAGCAGCCGCTGATAGTGGGTGATGATCAAACAGCCGAAATCGCTGCTGCGCATCTCGTTGACGCCTTTGGCGACAATTTTCAGCGCGTCAATATCCAGCCCGGAGTCAATCTCGTCCAAAATCGCGATTTTCGGCTCGAGCATCATCAATTGCAAAATTTCGTTCCGCTTTTTCTCCCCGCCGGAAAACCCTTCGTTCAAATACCGGTGCGCCATATCCGGATTCATGTCAAGAAAGGCCATTTTTTCATCAAGCTTGCGGATGAATTTCATGAGCGAAATTTCATTGCCTTCGCCAAGACGGGCATTGATCGCCGCCCGCAAAAAGTCGGCGTTCGTCACCCCGCTGATTTCGCTCGGGTATTGCATCGCCAAAAACAGGCCGGCGCGCGCCCGCTCGTCGACTTCCATCTCGAGAACATCTTGGCCGTCCAAGGTCACCGTGCCCTCCGTCACCTCATATTTCGGATGACCCATAATCGCGGAAGCTAACGTCGATTTCCCCGTTCCGTTCGGCCCCATAATCGCATGGATCTCCCCGCCTTTGACTTCCAAATCTACCCCTTTTAAAATCTCTTTTCCTTCCACTGACACGTGAAGATTGCGAATCGTCAACACTGCCATGCAGCATACCTCCAATTTCTGCTTGAAAGTCAGCGCCGCCCGTTTTGATCATCTAGCGGCCGTTCATTCTCAATTTATTCTCATTACAATTTTATAACAAATGAAAAGTATTCGCAACTGTTCCGCCTCTTCGGCGCGTGATTCCTCCGGCGAAACATCGGTACCACTTTTTATATTTTACACGAAAATGCCCGTTTGTACGAGCATTTGCCATAAAGAACGGGCAAAATCTCCCCGCCGCTAGCCCCGGAGCGGTTCAACGTCCGCCCTCTTTTCCGTTGGCCGACTGCCCATCCATCTTGCTTTCACTCGTCCCCCCCACGCGCAATGGAAACAGCGTTTTTTCACCGGCCTTCTAAGAGGCTGGTGATTGAATCGTGGATACCGCTTTACGAATGTTATTTCTCAATTAGAAAAATCTTGTTACATCGGTCCTGCTTTTCGCTCATTCTCCCATTGATGAAAGGAACCAGCGTTTTTTCACCAGCCTTCTAAGCGCGAACCCAATCGGCGAGGCCCCCGCTTCGTTCACCAACCGACCTTCTCACTAAAAAAGACCCGTTCAAATTGCCGATTTTCTCGGTTTACAGGAGATACCAACTGATCTTCTCACTAAAAAAGACCCCGTCACCGGAGTCTTAATGGGCGGTGCGCAGCTCGCGGAGGCATTCTTGGACGAGCGTCACCGCTTGGCTCATCGCCGCCCCGCCGCCAAACGCCGCCGCCACCGCGCACGCTTCCAAAACTTCTTGTTCCGACGCCCCTTCATCAAGGCATCCTTTCGTGTGGTAAATCGTGCAATACTCATCTTGCGTCGCCAAGCTGATGCCAAGCGCGATCAGCTGCTTTTCCTTTTTCGACAGCGCCCCCTCGGCAAAGCACGCTTCCGTAAAGGCGTTAAATCGCTCCGCTACGTTCGGGAGTTTTTGGGTGAACGCCCCGAGCCCTTCTTTGTAGTGGCGAAGCGCCGATTCGACCGATGACGGTGTGACGTGGTTCATTTTCGTTTTCCTCCTTTGTCCGTTTCTGCTGTTAGTATGCATGCAGGAACGGCAAATTAAACGGCGAATCATATCGGAAAAAGGAGGAGACCGCCACGGCGTTGGCCGGTGTTTTTTGTGCCGGCCGCAGCCGGTTCAATCATCGCCATCTAGGAGGCTGGTGATTTCGTGCAAAAATACCGCTAAGCTCCATCCATTTCTCAATGAGAGAAACCTCACAGAATCAGCTTTCTTTTCTGAATGAAAATACGCCTCCAATTGGTGTGTCAGCGGTTTTTCACCGGCCTTCTAGGCGATGAGCACTGCCCTTGGCGCAAGCGGGAGGGCTCAAGCCGCTGACCGGCCGTTGTCGCGCGCTGCACGGCTTCACCATTTCTCCGCCCGTTGCCATGTTAGAACCGCTGACGAAAAATAACGGGAGCGAACCGCTCCCGTTATTGATTGTTTTCCGCCGCTGGAATGACGGCACCGTGGTATTTTTCTTTGATGAAATCTTGAATTTCTTTCGATTGCAGCACTTCGACCAATGTTTTGATTTCCTTCCGGTTTTCATCGCCTTTGCGCACGGCGACAATGTTCACATACGGATTGTTTTTCGGCGACTCCACAGCGATCGGGTCTTTCGCCGGATCCAAGCCGGCGTCCAGCGCATAGTTGGCATTGATCAGCACCGCATCGCCTTCGCCGTTTTTGTAAATTTGCGGCAGCAGCCCAGCGTCGACATCGGCCTTAAACTTCAAATGCTTCGGATTTTCGACGATGTCGTTCACCGTCGCTTTCGTTTTATCGACGCCCGGTTTCAGTTTAATGAGCCCTTTTTCTTGCAGCATCGACAAAATACGGCCGTGGTCGGCGACCGAGTTGCTCATGATGATCGTTGCGCCGTCCGGCAGCTCTTCGATGCTTTTGTATTTTTTCGAGTACAAGCCGATCGGCTCAATATGAATGCCACCGGCGTTAACGAATTGGTAGCCATGCTCTTTCATTTGCGACTCTAAATAAGGAATGTGTTGGAAGTAGTTGGCATCAATTTCTTTGTCGGCCAACGCTTTGTTCGGCAAAATATAGTCTTGGAACGTAATGATCTCCAAGTCAATGCCTTTTTTCTTCAAAATCGGTTTCGCTTTTTCCAAAATTTCCGCATGCGGCACGTTCGAGGCGCCGACTTTCAGTTTTACCAATTTGCCGTTGCCACCCTCATCGGCGGCGTTGTTGTTGCCGCCGCAAGCCGCCAAGGCGAACACCAAGACGGAAGCGAACAGCACGCCAAGCCATTTTTTCATCGATTTTTTCCTCCTTTTATCGTTTATCTATTTTGGAAGTGACAATGTCACCGATCCACTGAATGACAAAGACAATCACAAGCACCAACACGGTCGCGACAAACGTCACATCGTTATGGCTGCGCTGAAATCCTTCCAAATACGCCAAATTCCCAAGTCCACCGGCGCCGACAACGCCAGCCATCGCCGTATAGCCGACAAGCGACACCGCGGTGACGGTAATCCCCGAGACAAGAGCTGGCAACGATTCCGGCAAAAGCACCTTCCAAATGATCGTCCACGTCGAGGCGCCCATCGCCTGCGCCGCTTCAATGACCCCTTTGTCAATTTCGCGGAGGGCGATCTCAACCATGCGGGCGTAAAACGGCGCCGCACCGATGATGAGCGCCGGCAGCGCCGCGTTGGCGCCGAGCATCGTCCCGACGAGCCATTTCGTAAACGGAATAAGCAAAATGATCAAAATAATGAACGGAATGGAGCGGAAAATGTTGACGAACGCCGCGATGACCGTATTGGCCAGCCGGTTCTCCCATAGGTTTCCCTTTGCCGTTAAAAATAACAGCAGCCCAAGCACCACTCCGAGGACGAACGTGGCGGCGACCGCCATGCCGGTCATGTACAGCGTCTCGACCGTTGCCGCCCACATCGTTTCCCATTGCACGTTCGGCAGGAGGTTAGCGAGCATCGTGAATCACCTCCACCGCCACTTGTTGGTCTTGAATATAGTCGAGCGCCCGACCGATTTCATCCGCCGCCCCGTCGATGTGCACAAACAGCACGCCGTAGGCGCCTTGATGGGTTTGTGAAATTTTTCCTTGTAAAATGTTGACATCAACGGCAAATTGGCGGACGACTTGCGTAATGAGCGGCTGTCCAGCGGCGGCGCCGACAAACGTCAACTGCGCGATCACCCCGTTCGGGTAGTGGCCGAACAGATGCGAGACAGCTTCTTCGGTTTCCTCCGGCTCGACCAGCTGCTTGACGAACCGTTTCGTAATCGGCTGCTGCGGGTTCCGGAACACGTGCAGCACGTCGCCTTGTTCGACGATTTTGCCGCTTTCCATCACCGCGACGCGGTCGCAAATTTTGCGAATGACGTGCATTTCATGGGTGATGAGCACGATCGTCAGCCCGAGCCGCTTGTTGATGTCAACGAGCAAATCCAAAATCGCGTCCGTCGTCTGCGGATCGAGGGCGGACGTCGCCTCATCGCAAAGCAGGACTTTCGGATTGTTGGCGAGCGCCCGCGCGATGCCGACCCGCTGCTTTTGCCCGCCGCTCAGCTGCGACGGATACGCCTCTTCCCGCCCGGTGAGACCGACAAGCTGGATGAGCTCATCGACGCGCTTTTGCCGTTCCTCTCTCGGAACACCGGCGATCTCGAGCGGAAAAGCGATATTTTCCCTGACGGTGCGCGACCAAAGCAAGTTGAAATGCTGGAAAATCATGCCGATTTCCTGACGGGCGTTTCGAAGCTCCCGACCTTTCACGCGCGCCATGTCGCGGCCGGCGACGATCACCCGACCGCTCGTCGGTTTTTCCAATCCGTTTAACAGCCGAATGAGCGAACTTTTTCCGGCCCCGCTGTAGCCGATAATTCCAAAAATTTCTCCTTCGCGAATCTCAAGCGACACGTTGTCAACGGCTGTCACCGCACCGTTGGCCGCTTGGTATACTTTCGTCACCTGTTCAAGGGTGATCATCGTTTCACCTTCCTTTCTTGCCGTGCGCTTCCCGTTCGCCAGCAGGCGCAAGCCCCGCCGCCGAGCGCGCCCGCGCAAGCAGCCGAAGCGGGCTGTTCACGCCCAGCGCCCAAGCAAGCGCAAAAAGAAAACCTTTCTGCCCGCGGAGAACAGAAAGGTATTGTCTACCATTCCGTCTCTTATCTCTCAAAGCAGGCTGCTTTGTGTGAATTGGCACCATTTCAGCGCAAGCGCTGACGGTTGCCGGGCTTCATTGGGCACATCCCTCCACCTCTCTTGATAAGAGCACAACGCAAATGTATTCAATTTGGTTACGAATGTGATTGTATCATTGGATGTCGAATCGTGTCAACCTATTTTTTATCCAACATGCCGATACGGCTTGGCCAAATGGAGGAGCGACTCCAGCAGCAATAAATGGCGGAAGCTTCCCGATACGTGCACTTCTTGCAGCCGGACGAGCTGCTGCAGCTTCAGCTCACCGCTCAGCAAGGAGGCGAGCGCTTCCTTCGAACCGCGCACCGTCAACGTGTTTCGTTCATCGTTCTCGCACTCAACGATGGCCGGCTCTTTGCCAAGCAAGACGGAAGCGGCCTCCCCGTCGCTTTCAAACCGAACGCATAACTGCTCGTCCGGCAAAATCGGCAACAAATGACGCAACATTTGCATCCGCTCGATGAACCGTTCCACAAACTCACGCACTTCCATTGACCATCACCCCCATGTCCTTTGTTCTCTATTTCCATATGTGGGGGCAAGAATCCTTTACAAAAATCTCGACAGCCTGTTGACGAACGGACGCCGTTTTTGTCATTTCCCAAGAAATGTGTCAAACGGAGTCAAAAAAAGGGGGACAGTCAACGCGGCAGCCGGGCTTGCAGTTGCTCATACAAATCGGTGACGGAAGGGAACGCATACCATTTGTCGGCCATCGCTCCGTCAACAAAAAGAAGCAAGCATGGAACGCTGGAAATTTGCCACTCCACAGCCTGCTCAGGAATATAGTTGATATCCGTTTCGTAAAACGGCAACGTCGGGAATAGCTGCTCGATAATCACGAGCATCCGCCGCGCCAATTGACATGTGCCGCACAGCGGGGTATACAAATACAGCGCCAAAAGCGGCTCGTTCTCGATCGTTTTTCTGAGCTCATTGCGATCGATCGCGTTCACCCGCTTCCCCCCTTCATCAACCATTCCATTCGCACCTCAAAATCGGCGCGCAGCAACACTTGCGCCAAATGCCAAAGCGGAGCGGCCGCCACTTCCCGGTACGCCCGGTCAATATAAATATGTTCGGCTTCGGGAAACATGCGGCGAAACTGGCGGCGCAGCTTCTCCCCCGCCTCATCGGCGTCGGCAAGCACGTATACATCTTGGCCTTCGAACTCGTCGGCCAACTCTTCCAAGCGGGCATCGCTGATCGTCCCGTTCGTACACACGATCACGACCGGTTCATTCAACACCGCCGCCACCTTTTGTTTATCCGATCTCCCCTCGACGATGATCACCTTTTCCACTTGTCGCATATCCGCCCCACCTAACTCCACCAATGTTGTGCTCTATTGTATGATCGATGCGAGCCAAAGGTTGAAAAAAAGCAACGGCCATCCACCGTTGCCTTTCAACACCAGCCCGCTTCCCCGTCGCAGTCGACATATTTTTGCCCCGGCTCAACGGTAGCGGTCACGTCTTTGTAAACTTTTCCATTTTGCACTGTATAGCCGCTTTTTAACGGAACGGTCTCCGGAAGCGGAACATGGCCGATCAGCTCCCCTTCCGCATACAAATCAAGCGTGCGGCCGTTCCATTTGCCGATTACCCGATCGGTCACATCGATGCGCGCCGATTGCAGCGCCATCTTTCGCACCCCCTTGTTTCATTTCTTCCATATGTATAGGGTGCCCGAATTGAGCCGAAAATGACGGCCATGTTTATCCTTCCGTCACCATCGCTTCATATTGTTCCGCTGTCAATAATTGGTCAATCTCACGGGTGTCGCTCGGTTTCACGACGATCATCCACGCTTTCTCGTACGGCGATTCGTTGACATACTCCGGATGATCGTTGAGCGCCTCGTTTACTTCGACGACCGTTCCGCTGACCGGCGCGTACAGCTCCGAGACGGTTTTCACCGACTCAACGCTGCCGAACGGCTCGTTCGCTTTCAGCTGCGCGCCCACTTCCGGCAGTTCGACAAAGACGATATCCCCCAACTCGGATTGCGCGTAATCCGTAATGCCGATGCGCACGTGTTCGCCTTCGACGCGCACCCACTCATGCTCTTTCGTATAGCGAAGTTCCTTTGGCGTGTTCATCGAATCCCTCCATTGCGACAAAAAAGTGTGCTCCTCTTCATCATAACCGATTTTCCGCGAAAACTCACCGTCTGTCTGTTCGGCCGGCGAAAAATTTTTGGGCTTCGCACCCGCCCTGTCGAAAACCGTTGTCTACGCCGGCCGCCCGAACCGGCGGAACAACCCCCGTTTGCCCCTTTCACTGTTGCCGTTCCGCCGTGCCCGGATGGCGAACTCATTACCGATTCACGGCCGGCGCCTGTCCAAAAAACGATTCATACGCCGACTCGCGAAACCCGACGATCACCCGCTCGCCATCCGTCAAAATCGGCCGCTTCACCAGCATTCCGTCCGAAGCGAGCCAATTGAGCATCTCGTCTTCCGATGCGCCGTCAAGCTTGTCCTTTAATCCGAGCTCGCGGTATTTCAACCCGCTTGTATTAAAAAATGTTTTCAGCGGCAGCCCGCTTTTCCGATGCAGGTCGGCGAGCTGCTCTTTCGTCAGCGGCTCGTCGACCAAATGCACCGTTTGCACCTCAATGCCGTGGTCATCCAACCATTTTTTCGCCTTCCGGCACGTTCCGCACTTTGGATACCAATAGAGCGTGAGCGTCATCGTCCTCCCCCTTTCCGCTGAATTCGCTCGGATGATCCGATGTTTGGCGGCGCCCGTTCCCAACAGCGAGAACAAGCGGCCAAAGGCAGCGAACCGTCCGCTTCTGCCTGCAGTTTCCTCGAAACGACAAGAAGTACCAGGTCGGACCTGGTACTTCTCATTATCACACAACTTACCGCGCCGCTTCAACGCTCACACAACATATCGTTCCGCTTCAATGAGCGCAGCGGCCGTTTCACGTTTTTTCGCGATCACGTTGATCGGCGTATGGCGCGTCAGCCGGCGGAGCGCGGCGAGCATCATCCGCAGCGTGTCACCTTGCTCCACAGCGACGAGCGTCTCTTTCGCATGGGCTTCAATTTCATTGAACGCCTCTTGGCAGAAAATTTGCGTGTACAGCACTTTTTGTTTGTTTTTCTCCTCACCGCTCGCTTGAATCGCTTTTTCCGTGCGCAAGAGCGCCGATTCCATCGCGTAAACGTTCGAAACGATGTCAGCGATGTTGACGAGCACTTCTTGCTCTTCTTCAATGCGCTGGCCGTATTTTTGCGCCGCCAAGCCGGCGACCATCAAGGCAACTTTTTTCGCTTGGCGCACCAAGTATTTCTCTTGTTCCAGCGCGCCCGAACCCGGCTCTTCAGCGGCCATCATCATGAGCTCTTCCTGCAGCTGCTGCGCTTTTTGGAACAGCGGCAGCTCGCCTTTTACCGCTTTTTTCAAGTACATGCCCGGCACGAGCAGGCGGTTGATTTCGTTCGTTCCTTCAAAAATGCGGTTGATGCGCGAGTCGCGGTAGGCGCGCTCGATTTCGTATTCTTGCATAAAGCCGTAGCCGCCATGGATTTGCACGCCTTCATCGACGATGTAATCGAGCACTTCCGTGGCAAAAAACTTGTTCAGTGAGCATTCGATCGCGTATTCGGCGATCGATTTGGCCACTTCTTTGCCATCTTTCGCTTTTTCGGCATCAAGCAAGCCCATCCGCTCATCGAACAAGCCGACCGTGCGGTAGACCGAGCTTTCGGCGGCATACAGGCGCGACGCCATCGTCGCCAATTTTTCCTGCGTCAGCGTAAACTGCGAAATCGGACGTTTGAATTGTTGGCGCTGATTGGCGTATTTGACCGTGATCTCAAACGCCCTCTTCGCGCCGCCGACCGCCCCCAACCCGAGCTTGTAGCGGCCGATGTTCAAAATGTTAAAGGCGATGACATGGCCTTTGCCGATTTCGCCGAGCACGTTTTCTTTCGGCACCGGTACGTCTTGCAAAATGAGCGTCCGCGTCGATGAGCTTTTGATCCCCATTTTCTTCTCTTCCGGACCGGTTGAAACGCCCGGGAAATCGCGCTCAACGATGAAGGCTGTAAAATGTTGGCCGTCGACTTTCGCATAGACGACAAACACATCGGCGAATCCGGAGTTCGTGATCCATTGTTTTTCGCCGTTTAAAATGTAATGTGTGCCTTCCGCATTGAGCTTCGCTGTCGTTTTCGCGCCGAGGGCGTCCGAACCCGAGCCCGGCTCCGTCAAGGCATAAGCGGCGATTTTTTCGCCGGTCGCCAAATACGGCAAGTATTTTTGTTTTTGTTCTTCCGTGCCAAACAACACGATCGGCAGCGAACCGATCCCGACGTGCGCCCCGTGCGAAATCGCAAAGCCGCCGGCCGGCGCCATTTTTTCGGCAATGATGGCCGAGCTGACCTTATCTAAGCCCAAGCCGCCGTACTCTTCCGGAATGTCCGCGCTCAACAGGCCGAGCTCGCCCGCTTTGCGGAGCAGCTTCACCGAGCGGTCAAACTCGTGATTTTCCAGATGTTCAAGCTGCGGAAGCACCTCGTTGTTGACATACTCTTCCGTCGTTTTGGCGATCATTTGATGTTCGTCGGTGAAATCTTCGGGCGTAAACACGCGCTCCGCCGGAATGTCTTCAATTAGAAAGCTGCCGCCTTTGATCGCTTCTTCGATTGTTTTGGCCATCGTTCATTTCCTCCCTCAAAAGATGATTGATGATCCGGGCGGCAACGCCGCCCGGGAAATGGACGTTCCTTGCAGCCGGGCCGCTCCTTCGGGCCACGGCCACCCGTCCGCTACAGCAGTTCAAACACGCCGGCTGCGCCCATGCCGCCGCCGATGCACATCGTGACGATGCCGAACTGCACGTTGCGGCGCCGCATTTCGTAAAGCAAAGACAACGTCAGCTTCGCGCCCGTGCAGCCGAGCGGGTGGCCGAGCGCAATCGCCCCGCCGTTGACGTTGACGATGTCCTCATCCAACCCAAGTTCGCGGATGACTTGGATCGATTGCGAGGCGAACGCTTCGTTCAACTCGATCAAGCCGATGTCAGACAGTTCCAAGCCCGCAAGCTTCAACGCTTTCGGCACCGCGGCGATCGGGCCGATGCCCATCACTTCCGGCGGCACGCCGGCGACCGCAAAGGACCGGAACTTGCCGAGCGGCTTCAAGCCGAGCGACTCCACTTTTTCACGGTCCATCACCATCACTGCCGCCGCCCCGTCGCTCATTTGCGACGCGTTGCCGGCCGTGACCGTGCCGTTGACCGCAAACGCCGGACGCAGTTTTGCGAGCGTCTCCATGTTCGTGTCCGGACGCACGCCCTCATCTTGCGCAAAGACGACGGTTTCTTCGACGAGTTTGTTGTTTTCGACTTTGCGCACCACCACTTCCACCGGCACGATTTCCTCGTTGAACTTGCCTTCCGCAATCGCCTTGGCGGCGCGCTGATGGCTGCGCACCGCGAACGCGTCTTGATCTTCGCGGCTCACGCCGTATTTTTTCGCCACTTGCTCAGCCGTGTGCCCCATTGACATGTAATATTCGGGCGCTTCTTCCGCCAAGCGGGCATTGGGGCGGACGACATGGCCCATCATCGGCACCATGCTCATCGATTCGACCCCGCCGGCGATGACCGTGTCGGAATGGCCGAGCATGACCCGTTCCGCCGCGTAGGCGATCGCCTGCAAGCCGGACGAGCAATACCGGTTGATCGTGATCGCCGGCACCGTATACGGCAGCCCGGCGAGCGCGCCGATGTTGCGGGCGATGTTCAAGCCTTGCTCCGCCTCCGGCATGGCGCAGCCGATAATGAGATCATCGATGTTTCCTTCATAATTTCCTGCCCGTTTCAACGTCTCTTTGACGACGAGCGCCCCTAAATCGTCCGGCCGCACATGGGCGAGCGTTCCTTTTTTCGCTTTGCCGACCGGTGTCCGCGCTCCTGCGACAATGACCGCTTCTCTCACGCCGATCCCCCCTTGATCGTCCCCGCCTTAGTTGCGGAGCGGTTTTCCTTTCACAAGCATATGCTGCATGCGCGCTTGCGTCTTCAGTTCGCCGATCAGGCTCAAAAACGCCTCGCGCTCCAAATCGAGCAAATATTGCTCATCGACTTCCGTTCCGTACGGCACGTTGCCGCCCGCTAGGACGTACGCCAACTTTTTCGCGATTTTCAAATCGTGCTCGCTGATGTAGCCGGAATGGAACATCGACTGCGCGCCCAGCAGCATGGCCGCATAGCCGCTTTCGCCGGCCACCGGCACTTTCTTCCTTACAGGCGGCCGGTATCCTTCCTCATACAGCGAGAGCACAGCCTGTTTCGCTTCATGCAAAAGATGGTCGCCGTTCATCGTAATGCCGTCGCGGTGATTCAAGAAGCCAAGTTCGCGCGCTTCTGCCGCTGATGTTGACACTTTCGCCATGGCGATCGTTTCAAACACGCCAGCCGCAATCTTGACGTAGTCGACGTCCACGCCGCGCGGCAGGCTGTTCAACCGTTTGATGTACAGCTCCTTGTTGCCACCGCCGCCCGGAATCAAGCCGACGCCGACTTCAACGAGCCCGAGGTATGTTTCCGCCGCCGCTTGGATGCGCGAAGCCGCCAAGCTCACTTCCGCCCCGCCGCCGAGCGTCATGGCAAACGGCGCGACGACGACCGGTTTCGGATTGTATTTCATGCGAAGAAGCGCTTGCTGGAACTGGCGAACGGCAAGTTCCAATTCAAAAAAGTTTTCGTCTTGCGCTTCCATGAGCATCATCGCCAAGTTCGCGCCAACGCAGAAGTTTTTCCCTTGGTTGCCGATGACCAATCCTTTGTAATTGCGGTTCACTTCCTCAAGCGCCTCGTTGATCATGAAAACGATGTCCGCGCCGATCGCGTTGTTCGGCGAATGGAACTCCAAAAGCGCCACGTCATCGCCGAGGTCGATGAGGCTTGCGCCGGCGTTTTTCTTGATGACCCCGCGCGTTTCTTTCAGCCGGCGGATGTGGATGACTTTTTCGCTTTCTTCTACTGTTTTATATCCGCCCGGCGCATAATAGAACAGCTGGCCGTTTTTCGTTTGATAGAACGAGGTCGCTCCGTCGGCGAGCATGTCCGTAATCCACGCCGGGATGTCGCGCCCTTCCGCCTGCATTTTGCGCACCGATTTTTCAAGGCCGATCGCATCCCATAGCTCAAACGGACCTTGCTCCCAGCCGAACCCCCACTTCATCGCCCGGTCGATCGCGACGATGTCGTCGGCGATCTCCCCGACAAGCCCGGCCGTATATAGAAGCGTCGGCGCGATGATGTTCCATAGAAGCGTGCCGGCGCGGTCGCCGTCGTCATAGACGAGCGCTTGCAGCTTGGCGGCCGTTCCTTTCGCCTGCTTCGCCATCTCCACCGCCGGAGTGACCAGCTTTTTGCGCGGCTCGTACTGCATCGTGACGTAGTTCAGCTCGAGAATGTCTTTTCCTTGCTTGAGGAAAAAGCCTTGTCCGGATTTGCTGCCGAGCCAGCCGTTGTCAAGCATCGTTTTCATCAACTCCGGCACGCGGAACGCCTCTTTTTCTTCCCCTTCGACGTTTTCATATACGTTGTTGGCGACATGGACAAACGTATCGAGCCCGACGACATCAAGCGTGCGGAACGTCGCGCTTTTCGGCCGGCCGATGAGCGGCCCGGTGACCGAATCGACTTCACCGACGCTGTAGCCCCCTTGCATCATCTCGCGGACGGTAACAAGCAGTCCGTACGTGCCGATCCGGTTGGCGATGAAGTTCGGCGTATCTTTCGCCAGCACGACGCCTTTGCCGAGCACGTCTTCGCCGAACGATTTCATATAGGCGACCACAGCCGGATCGGTATGCTCCGTCGGGATGATCTCCAGCAGCTTCAAATAGCGCGGCGGGTTGAAGAAATGCGTGCCTAAAAAGTGTTTTTGGAAGTCTTCCGAGCGCCCTTCGGCCATCGCGGCGATCGAGATGCCGGACGTGTTCGAGCTGACGATCGTCCCCGGCGTCCGCACCTCGTCCACACGGGCGAAGACTTCTTTTTTCACTTCCAGCTTTTCCACGACCGCTTCAATGATCCAATCGACTTCCGCGAGCCGGTGGAAGTCATCCTCGAAGTTGCCCGTTTCAATTAAAGCGATGTTGTCTTTGGACATGAGCGGCGCCGGTTTTTGCTTGAGCAGCCGCTCGAGCGCCTGATTAACGAGGCGGTTGCGCACTTGTTTATGCTCGAGCGTCCAACCTTTTGCCTCTTCCTCTTTCGTCAACTCGCGCGGCACGATGTCCAGCAGCAACGTCGGAATGCCGACGTTCGCCAAATGGGCGGCAATGCCGGCCCCCATGACGCCGGACCCTAGCACCGCGGCGCGCCGAATGCGTTTTGCCATTTCGCTTCCCCCTTACACCATTGAATGAATCGTCATTCATTTTTTGTGAAAAAAAATATCGTTGAAACCGCTATCTATAACTAAATATATAGTATGTTAGTAATTTTCGCAACCTATTTGCCGCACATTTTTCTCACATCGTCCGCAAACAGCTGGCTCATACTAAGAACGAGGAGGTGAACCGCGATGGCCCGCTTGAAAAAGAACCCGTCCGAACGCGGGGTCAGCGCCGCGAGCGTCAAAGGCAACGCCGGTCCGACCGTAGAAGCGGATGGCGGGGGCAAACGGACAAGCCAAAACCAGCAGTACAAAAAGCACAACATGCAAGAAGGCTGACGCCGATGCGCCAGCCTCTCTTATTTGCGGATGATTCCTTTGATGACAAACGCCACGTTGGCCGGCCGCTCAGCCAGCCGGCGCATAAAGTAGCCGTACCAGTCCGTGCCGTACGGAACGTAGACGCGCATCGTATATCCTTCGCGCGCCAGCTCGATTTGTCGCTCGGGGCGGATGCCATACAACATTTGAAACTCAAATTGGCTGTTTGGAATGTTGTATTCCTTGACGAGCTGTTTCGTATATTCGATGATGGCATCGTCATGCGTCGCCACCGCCGTATAGTTACCGTTAAGCAAATGTTGCTTGATGATCTTTTTAAAATTCTCATCCACATCCTTTTTGTCTGGAAACGCCACCTCGGGCGGTTCTTTGTACGCCCCTTTGACAAGCCGCAAGTTCGGGCGGTACGGCTTTAAATCTTCAATGTCTTGTTCCGTCCGATACAAATACGCCTGCAGCACCGTGCCGACGTTGTCGTATTCTTTTTTCAACGTTTTAAAAATGTCGAGCGTCTTCTGGCAGCGCGAATAATCTTCCATGTCAATCGTCACAAACACGCCGCGCTCTTTCGCTGCGTCCAAAATGCGGCGCATGTTGCGCATCACGAGCTCATCGGAAATATCCAGCCCCATCGAGGTCATTTTCAACGACAGCTGCGAATTCAGCTTCTCCCGGCTGATCGCCTCGATCGCTTCCAAGCAATGGCGCGCCATCTCATTCGCTTCCCGCTCATTGTCGACAAACTCGCCTAAATAATCGACCGTCACCGCCAAGCCTTTTTCGTTCAACTGGCGGATGACACGCACCGCTTCGTCGATCGTCTCGCCGGCGACAAATCTGGAAGCGCCGAAGCGGAGGCCGTATCGCTTCGCCAGCTTCGTCAACGTTTTATTTTTGGACAGAAACAAGAACATATCTCGCATCAGCTGCTCCACCATTGCAAGCCCCCTTGTATGGAAACGCATTCACCATCATTATTGTACCACGTTTCCGACCAATTGAATATGTTTTTTCTTCGCCATTCATGTTTTATATGTGCATAATTTTCCACACACCGGACACGCTAAAAAGCGAATGAAGGAGAAAGGAGCGAAACGAAGATGCAGCAACAGCCGCAAATGAATCCACAGGCGGCGATGCCCGCACCGCCGCAGATGGTGTCAACAAAAGACGCGATGTATTTTGCCGACATGATGTCATGGAACTTGCTGGCGGCGAAAAAAGCGCACTTTTTCGCCGCGCAATGCCGCGATCCTGAAGTGGCGCAGGCGATCGAGCGCGCCGGGCAAATGCACGAACGCCATTATGACATGATATTGCGCCACTTGCAAAATCCGCCGCAGCCACCGGTGATGTGAAAGGAGGCAGAACGAATGAACACGAAACAAGTGCAAAATCCGGAAACGCCCGTTCCGAAAACGCCGCAAATGAACGAGCGGGATTTTTTAAACGATATGCTCGCGACGGAAAAATACATGACCTTGTCGTACAGCGTCTTTTTGCATGAAGCAAGCCATCAAGCATTATATCAGGATATGATGAATATTTTTACGGAAACGCAAAACTGTCAACGCGAGCTGTACGAACTCATGTTTAAAAAAGGGTGGTACAAGCTCGAAGCGGCCGATGCCCAAAAGCTTCAGCAAACGTACCAGCAGTTTCAAGGATATCAGAGCCAGCTGCCGCATTCGTCCCATACAAAGCAATAACAAATGAAACAGGGATGTTCAAGCATGGTCAAGACATCCCTGTTTTGTCCAACATGGTCTTCTCTTCACCAATCGCTTGCCCTCCGTCTATCTGTACTTTATGAAAGATGAAGGGCATTCGACTAGAACATGATGGGCCGCCAAGTGTGGTATAGCGAACGTTTCCGTTAGTCGCTGTCTTTGCACCTGTTGGTGGATGAAGACGTAAATTTTTTCATGGCTATATAAGTTGTAATAAAGAATTTTCATTTTTTGTTAAGGGTTTCATCTAAATACAAGTTGATATGAGAGGAATCAGTGGGATGTAAAACAAAATTTCAACTTATATAGAAGGTCGGTCAAAAAAACGCTCATTCGCTTCATCAAGGAGAACACATGAAAAACAGGATCAAGGCGACAAGGTTTTTCTAATTAACTGTAGATGAGCATTTTTCATTACAATAATTTCCATGCCCTAAGAGACAAACAGGGGACCCCTTAGGCGACATGGAGCTGTTTTTTGATCA
>NZ_LQYX01000014.1:0-29134 GCF_001587475.1 Geobacillus sp. B4113_201601 | reverse complement strand
TAGACAAATAATGTAAAAACAAAAGCAGGAGGCTGTCCTCAAAAGGTCGTTTTACCGACCTTTTGGGACAGCCTCTCTCGTTCGTTGATAGCGATCAGTTTATCCGTCAACAAACGTTGCCTCACGGCGCCAGCGCTCAACAGGTGCCGCGAGAAGCTGACAATAGCGCTTTTGTCCGCCCGTCAATCCAACCTCAGCTGATTTCTGCTGCTCACGACGCCTTATGCTCAAGCCGCAGCTTATCGGCCACCATGGCGATGAATTCCGAGTTGGTCGGCTTGGCTTTCGAAACGCTCACCGTATAGCCAAAGAGCGAGGAAATCGATTCGAGGTTGCCGCGGCTCCAAGCGACTTCAATCGCGTGACGGATGGCGCGTTCAACGCGGCTGGCGGTCGTATTGTATTTTTTGGCGATGTCCGGATACAACACTTTCGTAATGGAGCCGAGCAGTTCGATATCGTGATACACCATCGCGATCGCTTCACGCAAATACAAATAGCCTTTAATATGGGCCGGAACGCCGATTTCATGAATGATGCTCGTAATGCTCGCGTCCAAGTTTTTCGGCTTATTGTCGCGCGTTTGGTACGCTGACAGCGGCTTTTTGACGATCGGCGTCGTTTTGCCGTGAATTTGCCGGATATGATGGACTAAGTTTTCCATATCAAATGGCTTTAAAATGAAATAGGAGGCGCCAAGTTCCACCGCCTTTTTCGTGACGTCCTCTTGCCCGAACGCCGTCAGCATAATCACGTTCGGCTGATGTTCGAAATGGGTGCGAATTTTCTCGAGCACCGCCAACCCGTCCAAATGCGGCATAATGATGTCGAGAAGCAACATGTCAGGCCGTTTTTCCTCCAGCATGCGCAAGCATTCTTGGCCGTTGTATGCCGTTCCAATCACTTCCATGTCCGGTTGACTGGAAATATATTCATCAAGCAATGTCACCAGTTCCCGGTTATCGTCGGCAATGCACACTTTAATGCTCAAATGAATCGTCCTCCCCCGCATTTTGTTGCTATGTAGCATTCCGTTAACGTACATTCGACAACAACAGCGGAAAATCCTTTTATTTTTTTGAAAATAAAATTATAACAAAAAACGGGTCGATTAGACAATGTTCGTTTTTCGAAAAAAGACGTTTGTCGAAAAATCGTGATCCCACCTCCATTCTAACGGATGTTTCACCAAATATCTATGCAAAAATGGCCATATTTTTGCTCGTTTTTTCTTTTTTTCGCTTGTCCTTCGCACAGCCGGGCGGTTGGGCAAGCCGCGACAAAAAGCGAGCCGACGATCGTCAGCTCGCTTTCTTTTGGTTGCCATATAGATCGATTCCCGCCTGCTGAAGCATCCATTCGATATGGACGCCGTAGCCGGATGTCGGGTCATTGACGAACACGTGCGTGACGGCGCCGACAAGTTTGCCGTCTTGGATGATCGGGCTGCCGCTCATCCCTTGGACGATTCCCCCTGTTTTCTTCAACAAACGCGGGTCAGTGACGCGAATCACGAGGCCTTTGGTCGCCGGAAATTTCTGCGGAATGGTGCTGACAATTTCCACGTCAAACTGTTCGACTTTGTCGTTTTCGACCACCGTCAGCATTTTCGCTGGCCCTTCCTTCACTTGACTGGCCAAAGCGACAGGAATCGGCTTGGTGATCGGGCCATCCGGCAGCGGTTTCGTCAGTTTGCCGAAAATGCCGAATGGGCTGTTGACGGTGATGGTGCCGATCACTTTCTCCCCGTCGGCAAAGCGGGCCAATTTTTCACCGGGATTCCCGCTCGTTCCTTTTTCAATCGAGGTGACGGTCGAGCGCATGATTTGCCCATTTTGGACAACGATCGGCTTTTTCGTGTCCATATCGGAAATGACGTGGCCAAGCGCCCCGTACGTTTTCGACTTCGGATCATAAAACGTCATCGTTCCGATGCCGGCGGCTGAATCGCGGATATAGAGGCCGATGCGGTAGACACCATCGTGTTTGTCTTTCAGCGGAACGAGCTTCGCCGTCATGGCGTGCTGATCGCGCAGGATTTGCAGATGAAGCGGTTTTCCTGTTTTTCCGGCTTCCTCAATGAAAGGGGAGAGGTCGCTCATGTTTTCAATTTTTTGGCCATTGATGCCGGTAATGATGTCGCCGACTTGGATGCCGGCCGCTTCGCCCGGCGATTGTTTTCCATGGTCGGTTTCAACAAGATGGTAGCCGACGACAAGGACGCCGACCGTATTGAGCTTGACGCCGATCGATTGCCCGCCGGGAATGACTTTGAGCGTCGGCAGCACCTTGACATCCACTTGCTTAATCGGCATCCCGGCGACTTCAAGCACCATTGTTCCTTGTCCGCGCCGTTTCGCCTTGACTGCCAATGAACCGTTTTTCTGCTCGACTTCGAGCGTTTCGGGAGCGTTTTGTACATTCACGGCCGCTTGCGCTGGAAGGGAGGCGGTGTTCCATTTGACCGCATCACCTTCAAACAGAACAAGCTGTTTCGGGATTTGCCCATATTCCTTCATCGGCTTGGACAACCCGATGGCCGTTATGATGCCAAGGAGCAGCACTCCTGCGATTGTTCGCGCCATCTCTTTCTTCAATGTCGTTCACTCTCCTCGCTCCCGCCTACACCATGCAAAAACGGTTACAGTTTTAATTTTGCCTGAACGGGGGAAAATATAATCGCCGCCAACATAAAAAAGCTGCCCGGAATGGATGTTGCATCCGGGCAGCTCGCACGTCCAAAACCGGCCCGCCTCAAGCAACCAAAAGCCGGGCCTTTCTTTGTTTTATTTTCGCCCTTGACCGGGCATTTCAACGTGAATTTCCCTCCTCGCCGGGCGGCTTATTGTTTCATTTTCGCCGCCAATTCGAGCAGCTCTTTGGCGTGCCGTTTCGTCAATTCCGTCATCTCCACGCCGGAAATCATGCGGCCGATCTCTTTCACTTTTTCTTCTTCATCCAGCTTTCTCACGACCGTTTTCGTCCGCTCCCCGTCCGTTTCCTTGGCGATCAGCAAATGGGTGTCGGCCATCGCCGCGACTTGAGGCAAGTGCGAAATGCACAGCACTTGCGACTGGTTGGCGATGCGGTAAATTTTTTCCGCCATCGCTTGGGCGACGCGGCCGCTCACCCCGGTATCGACTTCATCGAAAATGATCGATGTGACGCCTTGATGCTTGGAAAAAATCGTTTTTAGGGCGAGCATGATGCGCGACAGCTCGCCGCCGGAAGCCACTTTCGCGAGCGGTTTCAGCGGTTCGCCGACGTTCGTGGAAAGGTAAAACTCGACAACGTCGACGCCGTCTTCGTGAAACTTGACCGGCACGCCGTCGACCAGCGGGGCGTCAAGCGGGCCTTCCCGCTTCGCAAAGACGATGTCAAACTTCGTTTTGTCCATATACAAGTCTTTCAGCTCTTGGTGAATGCGCTCGCACAACTGCCGGGCGTGCGCCTGCCGAACGTTGGTCAGCCGCTTCGCCTCGGCGAGCAATTCATCGGTTACCGCAGCCAGCTGCCGCTCGAGCTCGTGCACATGCGTTTCGCGGTTTTCGATCGCTTCGATTTCTTCGGCGATCGTCTCGGCATATTGCAAAATGTCGGCGATCGTCGCCCCGTATTTCCGCTTCAGTTGTTGAATGTCGGCGAGGCGGCTTTCAATGGCATCGAGCCGCAGCGGGTCATACTCGAGTTCCTCGAGCTGATCGCGCAGCTTGTACAGGACCTCTTCGAGCAAATAGTAGCTGTTCGCGGTCGCATCGTGCGCCTCTTTGAGGGCGGCGTCCATGGCGGCGACATCGGCGAGCTGGCGCATCGCTTCCCCGATCGAATCGAGACCGCGGCCCTCGCCGGCTAGCGCTTCATAGCTTCGCTGGATCGCCGTGTAAATTTTTTGGAAGTTGGCGATGCGCACTTTCTCTTCCATCAGCCGTTCGTCTTCGCCCGGCTCGAGCGCCGCCTGCTCGATTTCGCGCAGCTGAAACGTCAGCAAATCGAGACGATGCGCCATTTGCTGTTCGTTTTCACTCAGTTTTTTGATTTTTTTCACCAATGTTTCGTACCGCTCATATACAGCGCGGTAAGCGGCGAGCGCCGCCGCCGTTTCAGCGCCGCCAAATTCGTCGAGCAGCGGCAGATGGCGCGCCGGGTCCATCAGCTCTTGATGTTCGTGCTGACCGTGGATGTCCACCAACGTCGCCCCGATTTCGCGCAAGGTCGCCGTCGTCACCAGTTTGCCGTTGATGCGGCAGACACTTTTTCCATTGGCTAAGATGTCGCGACGCAGCACCACCATTCCATCGCTCACATCAATGCCGGCATCGGCGCATGTTTGGCAGCACGGATGGCGGTCATCGTCAAGCAAAAACAGCCCTTCGATTTCTGCCTTTTCCGCGCCGAAGCGGACGAATTCGGCGGAACCGCGGCCGCCGATCAACAGATGAATCGCATCGATGATGATCGATTTGCCCGCCCCGGTTTCCCCGGTCAACACGGTCAGTCCTTTGTCGAACGACAGCGAGAGCGACTCGATAATGGCAAAATTTTTAATCGACAGTTCCGCGAGCATTCCATCACTCCTTGCCTGTCCGATCCGTTCTCCCTACCCATTATAGCACATATGTTCGAATCGGTGAACCGATCGCTTTGAACATTCGTCTCATCAACGGCTTTTTAGGGGGCCGGTGATTGACTCACGCAACCGCTTCTTGGAATCGTTTCTCAAATAGAAAAACTGGCTGCATCAGCTTCTATGTTCACGCGTTCCATCATCGATCAAGGCAAACAGCGGTTTTTCACCAACCTTTTAGAGCATGGAAAGCAGCTGGCGGGATACTTTGTTCGCGTCTTTCGACGTCCGGCAAATAATGAGGCACGTATCGTCACCGCAAATCGTTCCGACGATTTCGTTCCAATCCAAATGATCGAGCAGGACGCCGATGGCATGGGCGTTGCCCGGCAGCGTTCGCAACACGAGCAAATTGCCCGCCCCATCGAGCTTGACAAACACATCGACAAGCGCCCGCTTCAGCTTTTGCAGCGGATTGAAGCGCTGGTCAGACGGCAGGCTGTATTTGTACCGTCCGTTGGCCATCGGCACCTTGACAAGCTGCATCTCTTTAATATCGCGCGAGACGGTTGCTTGCGTCACGCGAAAGCCGGCTTCCCTCAGCCGGTCAACGAGCTCGTCCTGCGTCTCGATGTCGTTGTTCATAATGATTTCGCGAATTTTAATATGCCTTTGTCCTTTGTTCACATTCGGCCACCTCCTGCTCTTTCCGCGATGAAACCGGTTTTGTAGCCCGCCTACTGGCCGCTTCCCTGCACCTCTCCAGCGCGCAAACAGGCGTGCGCCTCGCTCACCACATCCGCGATCGGCGCTGCTAGGCGGTTTTCTCCCTCTCGGTCTTCACCGGGATAGACGGCGTGCAGCAAAAACTCAATGTTGCCGTCACCGCCGGTGATCGGCGAATACGACAGATGAACGACGTCAAACCCTTGCTGGCAAGCAAAGCGAACGATCGATTCCAACACGTCTTGATGAATGCGGGGGTCGCGGACGATGCCTTTTTTGCCGACGTGCTCCTTACCGGCTTCAAACTGGGGTTTGACAAGGGCGACGACATCGCCGCCGGGCACGAGTACCGTTTTGACAACCGGCAAAATAAGGCGAAGCGAAATAAATGATACATCAATGACGGCCACTTCCGGCAGCCCCTTTGTAAACAAGTCGGGCGTCACGTAACGAAAGTTGGTCCGCTCCATCACGACAACGCGCTCGTCTTGGCGCAGCTTCCAAGCGAGCTGGTTGTAGCCGACGTCCACGGCATACGACAGCCTCGCCCCATGCTGCAAGGCGCAGTCGGTAAACCCTCCCGTTGACGCCCCGATATCGAGAACGATTTTGTTTTCGATATCGATTTGAAAGTCGCGCAGCGCCTTTTCCAATTTCAAACCGCCGCGGCTGACATACGGGAGCGGATTGCCCTTCACCTCGAGCGGGATGTCGGCCGGCACCTTTTCCCCCGGTTTTTCGAGCCGGACGCCGTTCGCATAGACGAGCCCGGCCATGACCGCCCGCTTCGCTTTTTCCCGCGTTTCCGCCAATCCTCGTTCCACGAGCAGCACATCGATTCGTTCTTTTCTTTCCTTCATCGTCTTCAAGCCCTTTTCTGTTTTCTTGGCGCCATCGTTTTGATCCGGTCGACGATATGAGCCGCCGTCAGCCCGATTTCCCGGAGCAGCTCGCCAACGCTGCCGTGCTCGATAAAGCGGTCGGGAATCCCCATCCGCTCGATGACCGCTCCGTGATAGCCATGATCATGGGCAAACTCCAAGACCGCACTGCCAAACCCGCCTTGCAGCACCGCCTCTTCGACCGTTAAAATCGGCAGGCGACGCTCAAGCAGATCGTGAAGCATCGTCTCATCCATCGGTTTGATAAAACGAGCGTTCACCACCTTGACAGACATTCCGTCTTTCGCCAGCTCCTCGGCGGCCTCGAGCGCCATTGAAACCGTCGTGCCAAACGTCAAAATCGCCGCGTCATGACCGTCGCGCAACACTTCCCACGTCCCGATCGGAATTTCTTTCAGCTCCTCGTCAAGCGGCACGCCAAGTCCGTTGCCGCGCGGGAACCGCATGGCGATCGGCCCGCCGTCATAGCGGATAGCCGTATACACCATGTGCTGACCTTCGTTTTCGTCTTTTGGCATCATCAACACTAAGTTCGGCACATGGCGCAAAAACGCGATATCAAATACCCCTTGGTGCGTTTCGCCGTCAGCGCCGACCAATCCGGCCCGGTCGATGGCGAAAAAGACGTTTACGTTTTGCCGACAGACGTCGTGAACGACTTGGTCGTACGCGCGCTGCAAAAACGTTGAATAAATGGCCAAAAACGGCTTCATCCCTTGCGTCGCCAGCCCGGCCGCCAGCGTCGTCGCGTGCTGTTCGGCAATGCCGACATCAAACATCCGCTCCGGAAACTCGCTTGCAAACCCTTCCAACTTCGAGCCGACCGGCATGGCCGGGGTAATGGCGACAATGCGCGGATCAGTGCGAGCGAGCCGGCGCACCGTTTCGCTGACCAACGCGCTCCAAGACGGGCCGGCTTCCTTCGTTTTGACAAACGTGCCGGTTTCGATTTTGTATGGCCCCGTTCCGTGCCACGTTCCGATTTTGTCATTTTCCGCCGGGCTGTAGCCTTTCCCTTTCTTTGTGATCACATGCACGAGCACCGGGCCCTTCATTTTTTTTGCATAGCGCAAATTCTCGAGCAAGTCTTCAAAATCGTGACCGTCGACCGGCCCCAAATACGTGAACCCGAGCTCTTCAAAAAAAACACCGGAAACGAGCAAATATTTCAAGCTGTCTTTCAGCCGTTCGGCCGTCGCTGCCAGCTTGCCGCCCACCGCCGGGATGCGCTTGAGCAGCAGCTCGAGCTCATCTTTCACCCATTGGTATTTGCCGGCGGTGCGCAGCCGGCCAAGAACGTTATGCAGCGCCCCGACGTTCGGGGCGATCGACATTTCATTATCGTTTAAAATGACGATCATATCCGTTTTTTCATGGCCGATATGGTTGAGCGCCTCCAGCGCCATGCCGCCGGTGAGCGCCCCGTCGCCGATAATCGGGACGATGTATTCATTGGTTCCTTTTAAGTCGCGGGCGATGGCCATTCCCATCGCCGCTGACAGCGATGTCGAGCTATGGCCTGTTTCCCAGACGTCGTGCTCGCTTTCACTTCGCTTCGGAAACCCGGACAGCCCTTTGTATTGCCGGAGCGTATCAAACTCGGCAGCGCGCCCGGTCAAAATTTTATGCACGTATGACTGATGGCCGACATCCCAAATGAGCTTGTCCTTCGGGCTGTCAAACTCCCGATGGAGGGCGATCGTCAACTCCACGACGCCTAAATTCGGACCGATATGCCCGCCGGTTTTCGACAGCTTTTCAATTAAAAACCGCCGGATGTCGGCGCTCAATTGTTTCAGTTCGGAGATGGACATCGTTTTCACGACGCGCGGATGGTCAATTTTTGTTACGTCCAACCAAGATCACTCGCTTTCGTTTCGTCGTTTTTCGGCCCGGTTCTTCTATGATACAGGTAGTATTATTATACATAATCAGGCGCGAAAAATCGACTTTGGCCGCCAAACGCCGCCGTTTCCGTCAAGCTATGCTGTTATCATCGCCAACAACAAACAAAGCGGCCGCCTCGCCCTGATCGAACAGGAAAGGCCGCCGCCCTATTCAATGGTCGCGCGCTGCGACAAGCTCGCAAATGTAGGCGAGCGCGGCGCCATTCACCTTCGCTTGTCGCAAATGGCGCTGCGCTTCTTCGATGTGAACCCGCAGCGTTTGTTTCGCGCCGGCGAGCGTGAGAAGAGCCGGATACGTCGCCTTGTTGTTGTCGCGGTCGCTGCCGACTCGTTTTCCAATTTTTTCCTCGGCCCCTTCAATGTCGAGAATATCATCGCGAATTTGAAACGCGAGGCCTAAGTGGTCGGCAAAAGCCTCAAGCTCGCGCTGCTGCTCGGTGCTGGCGCCGCCGATGAGCGCTCCGGCACGCACGCTGTATTGCAGCATTTTCCCGGTTTTATGCCGGTGGATATACTCCAGTTCTGCAAGCGAAAGCGTTTTTCCTTCTCCTTCCATATCGGCGACCTGTCCGGCCACCATGCCTTCCGGGCCCGCCGCTTGCGCGAGCTGTTCGATGAGCTGGAGGCGGACGGGAGGGGAAATGCGATCGTCATCGATTTCGGCGATCAGCTGAAAGGCGTACGTCAGCAGCGCATCGCCAGCCAAAATCGCCATCGCCTCGCCAAACACTTTATGATTCGTCGGTTTGCCGCGCCGCAAATCATCATTGTCCATGCTTGGCAAGTCGTCGTGAATGAGCGAATACGTATGAATCATTTCCACCGCCGCGGCAACCGGCAGACCAAGGGCGGGATCTTTGCCAAGCGCCTGCACGGTCGCCAACAATAAAAGCGGACGAATGCGTTTGCCTCCGGCCTCGAGCGAGTACGCCATCGCCCGCCTGAGCGTCTCCGGCCCGCGGAGGCGCGCCATATAGCGGGAAAGCGTCTCCTCAACCGCCCGTTTTTGCCCGTTTAAAAACTGTTCAATCTCCCGCTGCTCCACCCGTTACTCCTCCTCCGGCGAAAAAGGCACGAGCTCGCCGTCTTCGCGCAGCAAATACTCGAGCTTGTTTTCCACCTGCTGCAGTTTGTCGTGGCATAGTTTCGACAGTTTCATTCCTTCTTGAAAAAAGGCGATGGCCTCCTCTAGCGGCACATTTCCTTCTTCGAGTTTTTCCACGATCGCTTCAAGCTGTTTCATCGCTTCTTCAAACGTCAGCTCTTTTTCTTCACTCATCGCGTTTCTCCTCCACTCCCATGACTTGGCAGTTCACCCGTCCATCTTGAACTCGAACTGACAGACGTTCGCCGACGGCAAGCTGGCTGAGCCGTTTGACAAGCTCCCCTCGCTCATTGTACACCAAACTATAGCCGCGTTCCATGACGCGAAGCGGGCTGAGCGCCTCGAGCCGGGCGAGATGGGAGCGAAAGCGGAACGCATGGCGCTCTAACGCCGACCGCATCGCTTTTTTCAACGCGGTGGCGGCCGCGATTTGCCGCTCTTTTACCCGTTCAAGCTCCGCCGCCGGATGATGGCGCCATAACCGCAAGCCAAGCTCGCGCAGCTGTCGATGCTTCTCGTCGACATACGATCGGCGCTGACGGTGAAGCCGCTCAAGCAAGGCATCGAACTGCTGCTCCTTTTGCTCGTACAACCGTTTCGGGTAGCGAAACGCGTACGACGCTTGCAGACGATCAAGCCGTTCTCGGCCGGCGGCGAGCCGTTCCTTCATGGCGCGGATGAGCCGCCATTTCCGCTCCGCGAGCCGCTCCGCCAACTCACCGACGTGCGGCACCGCCAGTTCGGCGGCGGCAGTCGGCGTCGGCGCGCGCAAATCGGCGACAAAATCAGCGATCGTAAAATCGGTCTCATGGCCGACCGCTGAAATGATCGGCACCCGGGAAGCGAAAATGGCGCGCGCGACCATTTCTTCATTGAACGCCCATAACTCTTCAATCGATCCGCCGCCGCGGCCGACGATCAAGACGTCGACCGCGCCGAGCTCGTTGGCCCGCTCAATGGCGCGGGCAATCGAGGAGGCGGCCCCTTCCCCCTGGACGAGCGCCGGAAATAAAATCACTTTCGCCAACGGATAGCGCCGGCGGATGGTGGTCATGATATCGCGCACCGCCGCTCCGGTCGGCGACGTGACAACGCCGATGCAGCGCGGAAAGGCGGGAAGCGGCTTTTTATGGGCCGACGCAAACAGCCCTTCCGCCTCGAGCCGCTGCTTCAGCTGTTCATAGGCCAAATACAAGCTGCCAACGCCTTCCGGCTGCATTTCTTTGACATACAGCTGATAGTTGCCGTTCGGTTCGTAGACAGAAATTTCCCCGCGCGCGAGCACGTTCATCCCGTCTTCAGGACGAAACGGTAAATGCTGGTTGTAGCCGGCAAACATGACGGCGGCAATGCGCCCTTGGCTGTCTTTCAACGTAAAATACATATGGCCGCGCGAATGCTGCTTAAAGTTGGAAATCTCGCCTTTTACCCATAAGTCGCGCAAATGCGGATCGACATCGAACTTGCGTTTGATGTACTTCGTCAATGCCCCGACCGTGACATATTTGACTTCCACGGATCCTTGCCCTCACTTTGCAGCCAGCTCTCGGGCCGCTTCGATCGTATTGTGCAAAAGCATCGTGATCGTCATCGGTCCGACTCCGCCCGGCACCGGCGTAATATAGCCGGCCACTTCTTTCACCGCCTCAAAATCAACGTCGCCGCACAGTTTGCCATTTTCAAGCCGGTTGACGCCGACATCAATGACGACCGCCCCGGGCTTGACGTGCTCTGGGCCGATGAGGCGGGCCTTGCCGGCGGCGACGATTAAAATATCAGCTTGGCGGGTGATGGCCGCTAGATCGTTTGTTTTGGAATGAGTGTACGTCACCGTGGCGTGTTCGCGCAAAAAAAGCTGGCCAACCGGTTTGCCGACGATGTTGCTTCGGCCGATGACGACGACATGTTTGCCAACGATGTCAATGCCGGCGGACTTCACCATCGCGACAACGCCATGCGGCGTGCAAGGCAGAAACGCGCGCTGGCCGATCATCATTTTTCCGACGTTGATCGGGTGAAACCCGTCGACATCTTTTTCCGGGGCGATCGTTTCAATGACCGACCATTCGCGAATATGCTCCGGGAGCGGCAGCTGCACCAAAATGCCGTGCACCGCTGAATCGGCGTTCAAGGCGCGAATTTGCGCCAACAGCGTCTCTTCATCGACCGTTTTCGGAAACGAATAAAGAAAAGAACGAATACCGACTTCGGCGCACGCTTTTTGTTTTCCTTTCACATAGGAATGTGACGCCGGATCATCGCCGACCAAAACGACCGCCAACCCCGGCTCGACGCCGGCCGCTTTCAGCTGCGCCACCTCCTCCGCCAGCGCGGCGCGAATCGTCTTCGCCATTTCCGTTCCGCTAATGATTTGTGCTGTCATGGTCTCCCTTCTCCTCTCCTCGTCCATCATTCCGTCTTCTTCCGCCCAAGCGGCCGCTATCATGTTTGCAGCGCTGCTTTCACTTTGGAAAGCACACCGTTGACAAAACTTCCCGATTTTCCGTCGCCGAATTTTTTCGCCAGCTCCACCGCTTCGTCCAAGCTGACGCTCACCGGCACTTCATCGACGTATTTCATTTCGTACGTCGCCATGCGCAAAATGGCGCGATCCACGTTCGCCACCCGCTCAAGCGTCCACTTTTCCAAATTGGCGCGCAGCAGCTCGTCGATCTCTTCTCGATGCTCGACAACGCCCATGACCAGCCGGCGCAAAAACGGGTCGACTTCTTCTTCGCCAATGACGTTGGCCAGCGCCTCTTCCGGGGCAATGCGGCCGACATCGATTTGGAACAGCGCCTGCAGCGCCTTCTCGCGCGCTTCGTGCCGCTTCATAGCCATCCCTCCTTACAAACACGAACATTTATATTGAAATGATATCATATTTTTCGGGAAAAACCACCTTTTTTCGATCGGTCGTTCGCCTGTCCGCCGGCCGCGCCACAGCCTCGTTCATTACAATAACAAACTTTGACGAAAAAAACAAAAGGCGGCTGCTTCTTTCGGCAGCCGCCTGGCTCTCATTGTTCGACCGCATCCGGTTCCTGCTTGCCGGCTTCAAACTGGATGCCGACGATATGAACGTTCACCTCGTTCGCCTCGAGGCCCGTCATGTTCCAAAGCGCTTGGCGCACGTTTTCCTGCACCTTTTTCGCCACGTTCGGAATGGAGGCACCGAACTGGACGAGGCAATACAGATCGATGATGACGCCGTCATCGCGCAGGTCGACTTTGACTCCTTTGCCGTGATGTTTCTTTCCAAACCGCTCGGCGACGCCGGCGGCAAAATTGCCGCGCATTTGCGCGATGCCCTCCACTTCCGACGCGGCAATGCCGGCAATCACCTCGATCACTTCCGGGGCGATTTCCACCTTGCCGAGCGCCGGATACGTTTGTTCTGTCTCAAAAATATGCTCCGACATAAGGCACCTCCTATTCTGCCTTCATAATATCATATAACTCCAAAAACTTCGTATTAAACTCGCCGCTTTGAAACTTTTCATGTTCCATTAATTTTATGTGGAACGGAATCGTCGTATGAATGCCTTCGATGACAAACTCCGAAAGCGCGCGTCTCATGCGGGCGATCGCTTCCGCGCGCGTCGGCGCGTGGACGATCAGCTTGGCGATCATCGAATCGTAATACGGCGGGATCGCATAACCGGGATAAGCGGCGGAATCGACGCGCACGCCCGGTCCGCCGGGCGGCAAGTACATGGCGATTTTCCCCGGCGATGGCATAAAGTTTTTCGCTGGATTTTCCGCATTGATGCGGCATTCGATCGCCCAGCCGTTGAACGTAACGTCATCTTGGGTGATCGACAGCTTTTCGCCCGCGGCGATGCGAATTTGTTCCTTCACCAAATCGACGCCGGTGATCAGTTCGGTGACCGGATGCTCGACTTGAATGCGCGTATTCATCTCCATGAAGTAAAATTGTCGGTGGCGATGGTCGTAAATGAACTCGACCGTGCCGGCGCCGGTGTAGTTGACCGCTTTCGCCGCCTTGACGGCCGCCTCGCCCATTTTTTGGCGCATCTCGTCATCAAGCGCTGGCGACGGCGCTTCTTCGACGAGTTTTTGCAGCCGGCGCTGAATCGAGCAGTCGCGCTCACCGAGGTGGATCGTGTTCCCGTACGAATCGGCGAGCACTTGAATTTCCACATGGCGGAAATCTTCGATATATTTCTCAATATAGACGCCGGGGTTGCCGAACGCCGTCGCCGCTTCCTGCTGGGTGATGTTGATGCCTTTGATGAGTTCCTCTTCGTTGCGGGCGACGCGAATCCCTTTCCCGCCGCCGCCGGCCGTCGCTTTGATGATGACCGGATAGCCGATCTCTTGGGCGATCGCCCGCGCCTCATCGAGAGTTTCAATGACTCCGCGCGATCCGGGCACAATCGGCACGCCGGCTTCGCGCATCGTTTCGCGGGCAATATCTTTTATGCCCATTTTGGCGATGGCTTCCGGGCTCGGGCCGATGAACGTCACGTGGCACTCGCGGCACAGCTCGGCGAACGCTTCGTTTTCCGCCAAAAATCCGTAGCCCGGATGAATGGCGTCGCAACCTGTGAGCGTGGCAACGCTCATGATGTTGGTGAAATTCAAATAGCTGTCTTTCGACGCGGTCGGTCCGATGCAGTAGGCTTCATCGGCGAGCTGCACGTGCAAAGCGTCGCGGTCGGCTTGCGAGAAGACGGCGACCGTCTCAATGCCGAGCTCGCGGCAAGCGCGAATGATGCGAACAGCGATTTCCCCGCGATTCGCCACTAATACTTTTTTGATCATCGCTCTCTCTCCTTACTCAGGCTTGACTAAAAACAGCGGCTGGCCGTATTCGACAAGCTGGCCGTTTTGCACGAGCACCTCGACAATCTCGCCTTCGACTTCCGCCTCAATTTCGTTAAACAGCTTCATCGCTTCGATAATGCACACCACCGTATCTTTTTTCACTTTGTCGCCCGGCTTGACATACGGCGGCTTGTCCGGCGCTGGGGCGGCGTAGAACGTGCCGACCATCGGCGAAGTGATTTGATGAAAAGCTCCTTCTTTCGCCTGCTTCGCCGCCGAAACGGCCGGCTGATCGGCCTCGGTTGCCGGCGCTTCAGCAGCCGCCTGAACAGGCATAGCGGCGGGCGCTGGGGCAGCGGGAGCCGACACCGTCACAGCGGGAGCGGGCTGGGCGGCGGGCGCCGAGACAACCGCCGGCGTGACGGCGACCGCGGCCGCCGCTTTTTTCATATGTACTTTCGTTTCACCTTGTTCGTATACAAATTCATCGATCGAAGATTGGTCAATTAAGCGGATCAATTCGCGGATCTCTTGGATTTTCATCGTTCCTCACACCTTTCTTCAAGTGTCAAGAAGCCTGCCCCGCAAAGGCATTCAAACATATTCATAACGATTATATACACAACCGTCAGGAAAACGAAAGACTTTTACAAAAAAAAAGAAGCCGCCCAGAAAGAGCAGCGCGTTCACCCGGCCGGCTGGAACTCGACCGTCACGTATTCGGCATCGGGCATTTCCTTTTTCACCATATGGATGATTTCGTTCGCTGATTTCGCTGAGCTTTGTTTCGCTTTGATCGTCACGCGCACTTGGCTGTCATCGGCGCGCACGAGCACGTCTTCATAGCCGCCTTTCGATTTGATGAGCGTTTCCAATGTCGCTTCTTTTTCGGAGAGCGCCTGCAGCTTTTCAATTTTATTAAGCGCTTCGTTCTTTTGCTCGGCTGTGGCGTTCGCTGAGGCGACGATGGCGTTCAACTCATCGCGCAAGCGGCTCCGCTCATCCTCGATTTTCATGCGCAGCGCCGTAAATAAGTCATCGCCCGTCTCTTTCGCGGCCGATGGCTTTTGTGTCTCCTCAACCGCCACGCTCGGCTCGTCGGTGTTCTTTGTTTTTTCGCCAGCAGTGAACGCCGGGCTGTTGTTCATGTTTTTCGGCGCGGTCACATAATAGACCGACAGCACAACGACCAAGCTCAACATTGTCAGCAGCCAAACGGTTTGCTTTTTCAACATTCCGGTCTCCTCCCCTTACCCATCATTTTTTCGGCAAGACAGCGACGCGGTAGCTCGGAACGTTTAAGACGCGCGTCACCGCCTCGACGATCCATTTTTTAATTTGCAAATTGTCCGCTCCTTTGGCGACAACGAGCACGCCGCGGATGTCCGGCTTTTTTGTGGCGACAACGAGCGGGGTTTCCTCCTCGCCATTGCGAATGATGATCACTTCTTCATTGGTCGACTGATTTTCAATCGTCCGCTTTCCGCCTTCCTTATCGCTTTCCTCAGTCGTCTGCCGCTCTGTGGAACGCTTTTTCTCAAACAGCTTGAGGTCCGTCGAATCGATGTTGACGACGACAGTGACGTCATCGACCCCTTCGATCGACTCAAGCGCCGCTTTTAACTCTTTCTCGTACTGTTCCTCATAGGCAGCAATCACTTTTTCTTTCGTCTCTTTGCTCGCTAGAAACGCCGGCTCCGCCGAGGAAGACGGCTTGATGGCGGAAGGGCGGGTCGCCTCGTCCCCCCCTCTGTTCGTCCAGTGGCTCGCCGCCATAAAAACGATGCCAGCCAGCAACAGCAAGACCATGTAAGAAAACGGTGACTTTTTCGGCCCCCCTCCCCCGTCTTCGTCCTTCGCCGGTGAAGAAATGAGGCGCTTTAAAAACGGCAGCATCCCCCCTATTCCCTCCCCCTGAATTGCACATCAATTTTATGTTCATCCACTTCCCAGCGTCCGGCGAGAAACGAGCGCACCTCCTCAGCCAGCGCGGCGTCGCCCGCCGACCAATCCGGCGGCTTTGTCGTGTCGATCGTGACCGGTTCCACCGTCCCGGCCGGCCGCTGCTTTGAAAGGACGACAGAAATCGTCCGGATGTCATCCGGCATGCGCCAAGTTTCGCTTGTTGGCTCAGCGGAAACGTTGACGTCGGCTTTCAACCCATACTTTTTCATCAACTCCTCGTTTACGTCGTTTTCGAGCTGGACAGCCATTTGTTCTAAAATATATGCGCGTTGCGAGGCTTGTATTTCTTTTTTCTGCCGCTCGATTTCATTTTTTATGGCATCTTCCCCCGTTTGCTCGCCGGAAAAGCGGGCCAGCGCCGAAGCGACAAGCTGTTCCGGCGCAACCGAGGCCAGCCGCAACACCGGAGTAAGCATCACTAGCAACAACAGCAGCCCGATGGCCATTTTGACATATTTTTGCATCGTTCCGGACGGCAGCAAAAAATCGATGACCACCGCAAACAGCAAAAACAAAATAATGTTGGTGACCCACTCAATGACAAATGGCATACGGCTCCTCCTAGCGGACCATCATCGTAATGTTCCCAGCCATGATCATGACCGTGAGACTGAGGAAAAACATGAGCGATACGATGAGCAGCGCCGCCAGCACGTAGGCGATGCTTTTGCCGATGATGTTTAGGCACGACAAGACCGGCCCGCCGCCAAGCGGCTGTAAAAGCGCCGCCGACAGCTGATAAACGACGACGATGGCGAAAATTTTCACGGCGGGAAACACGGCGATCATCAATAAAATCGCCACTCCGACCAATCCGACAGCGTTTTTCAACAGCATCGAGGCGGCGACGACCGTATCGGCGGCGTCTGTGAACAATTTGCCGACGACCGGAATGAAGTTGCCAGTGACGAATTTCGCCGCCCTTAACGCGACGCCATCCGCCACCGCAGCCGTCGCACCGCGCACGGACATGACGCCAAGAAACACGGTCAAAATGACGCCGAGCAGCCCGATCGCCACCTTGTTCAGCAAATTGGCGAGCTGGGTCGCCTTGTACCGGTCGCTGAGCGTGCTGACAATCCCTAAAAGCGCCGCCAGCAGCAACAATGGCAAGGTGACATATTCGACGACCGTCCCCGTCGTCGTCATCAAAAATAAAATGAGCGGGTGAAAAAACGCCGCTGATACCACGCCGCCCGAAGCAGCGAGCAGGGCGAGCAGCAGCGGCACCAAAGCGATGATGAAATGGCTCATCGTGCGCACCGCTTCGAGCGCATAGTCCGCTGCAAGCCGGAAGCTGTTTAAAGCGATCAGCAGCAGCACCATATAGATGACCGCTTGGGCGATTTTGCTCACTTCCTGTTGGGCGAACGCGTTTTGCAGCGATTGGAGCACCGTGCTGAACACCGCGAGTAAAATGAGCGTGCCAAGCAGCTTGCCGTTGACTTGGAGCTCGTAAAACAAGTAGCTAGCAAGCGCCTTCAGCCACTCAGCGGGCGACCATTGCCGCTCGCCGCTTATAAAATCGGCGAGCGGGCCTTTTTCGCTTTCCGGCAAAAAACCGCCGTACTCATGAACGATCGTTTCCCAATAGCGGCGGATCTCGCTCACATCCAGGCGGGCGAGCTGTTCGCTGATGGACGACTCGCCGCTTGCGGCTTGTACGATCAACGGGGAAAAAAAGAAGCCCACTAGCACAGCGGACAAAACCGTGATTCGTTTCACCCCGTCCCCCCCCCTTATCGCGCCGCCGGAATCAGGCTGATGACCGCTTCGATAATGGCGGTCAAAATCGGCACGGCGAGCGCCAAAATGACGATTTTTCCGCCAAGCTCAATTTTGGCGGCGATCGCCCCTTGACCGGCGTCTTTGGAAATTTGGGCGGCAAACTCGGCGATGTAGGCGATGCCGATGATTTTCAACATCGTCTCTAAGTACACCATTTGAATGTGGGCGCCCTCGGCCATTTCCCGCAGCATCGTCAAAATGCGGCTGATTTGGTCCACAAGCAGCAAAAAAATGGTGCAGCCGACAAACACCGTCAGCAAAAACGCGAGATTCGATTTTTGCTCCTGCAGCAGCACCGCTAAAAACGTGGCGATCAACCCGAAACCGACAATTTGCAAAATGTCAATGGCCGATCCCCCCTACCCGCGGAACAAAAAGACATCTTTAATTTTTTGGAATAAATCGCTCACAATCGAGGCGACCATAAACAAGATGTAAATGAAGCCGAGCAGCGTCACCCATTGGGCGTATTCTTTCCGCCCCATCTGATCGAGCACCGTGTGCAAAAACGCGATGACGATGCCGACGCCGGCGATTTTTAAAATGAGATCGACGTCGATGCCCATTGTTTCCGCCTCCTGTCTACATGAGTAAAATGACGAGCAGCAGCCCGGCTAGCACGCCTAAACTTTTCGCCATCTTGGCGTAGCGCGCCTCATGATCGACCGCTTCCGCTTCCTCGCGTTCAAGATGGGCAAGCGCCAACGCGATTTGCTTTTGCTGGGTGAGGCGATCGTACTGGCCAAGCGTAGCCCCAAATTGCAGCATGACTTCAAACTCCCCCTGCGTCAGCGCCGTTTTTTCCCATACGGCGCGCAAACTTTTTTCCCACGCCATGGCCGCGCTTGTTTCCCCGGCGTTCAATGCGGCGGCAAACCGTGCAAACAGTTCGGAAAAAGGGGCGGCGGTCTGCCGGGCGAGGCGGTCAGCCGCGTCAGCCAATGGGGTATGGCCGTACATCACCTCGGCTTCCAACACCCGCAGCGCCGCCTTCAATTGGCGAAGTTGGCGCGGCCGCTCATGCAGCAGACGGGAAGCGGCCGTCCCCAACCATGTCGAGGCGGCGAGGATCAATAAAGCCCCAACCCATTTCATCGGCTCGCCACCGCCCGTTCATACAATATCGACCCGTCGGCATCGAGAATGCGCCGGATGGAACCGGGGCGAGGGACGCTCGTCAGCTCCACAAACCGTTCAAACACCTTTTGTTCCATCACTACTCGCAGGGTGGGGCGCTGCCAGACATCTTTGAGGCTGCGGCCGTGCACCGTCGTCCATACCGAAACGCCGGCGTTCGCCGCCTCCAGCACCGCCTCGCTGTCCTCTTCGCGCCCGATTTCATCAACAATGATGACATCCGGGCTCATCGAGCGAATCATCATCATCATTCCTTCCGCCTTCGGACAAGCGTCCAACACATCGAGGCGCGGACCGAACGAAAATTGCGGAACGCCTTTGACACAGCCGGCAATTTCCGATCGTTCATCGACAATCGCCACCTTTTGCGCCGCCATCTGGTTCGTTCCGCTGCTGATCAAGCGGGCCGCATCGCGCAAGAGCGTTGTTTTCCCGGTTTGCGGCGAACCGATGATCATCGTGTGCCGAAAGCGGCGGCCGTCATACACATAGGGAAGAAGCGGTTCGGCAATGCCGACTTGTTCTTTGGCGATGCGAATGTTAAAAGAGGAGACATCGCGAATGGCTTTCACTTTTCCGCCTTCGGTGATCACTTTGCCAGCCAGGCCGACGCGGTGCCCCCCCTCAATCGTGATAAATCCACGCTTGAGCTCTTCTTCAACCGCATACATGGAATAATGGCTCAATTTGTTGAGCAAATGCACCCCGTCCTCTTTCGTCACCTCATACGGCAGCAAACGGGCTTTGCCGCGCGCAATCACCTCAAGCGGTCGGGAGATGCGGATGCGGATTTCTTCCACCTCATGAGGCCCGACAAGCGATTGTTGCAGCAGCGCAGCGATCGGTTTCGGCAACATTCCCCATACCGCTTCCATAGCCCTCCCCCTTTTCATGTGGACTAGTTCATATGTATGGGCAGAGCGGGGCATTTATGCCTTACTTGTCAATCGTAAACGAATCGGCGCATCGCTGCTTGCCGGTCACGAACTTATTGATGCCTTACTTGTAAATCGCAAACAAAATGAGCGCCACTCCGAGGGCAACGAATCCGAGCCGGGAAAACGAAAGCTCGTCCGCTAGCGAAAGCAGCCCGATCGCCATCGTGACAATCATCATCGTCGGACCGACGACAGCGAGGGCGGCGTTTACAGCCAACGCCTTTTTGACGTCGTTGAAAACGAGCATCAACAGCGCTGCACTCAGCTCAATCAGCGCCGACACCATCCGGATGCCAGCCATCGACAGCACGGACGGGTCGATCGACCGCAGCCATTGTTTCATGTTTCCCTCCTAGTTGACAAAATGGAATCGGTTAGTACAAACGTATGCAAAAACAAGACGGTTCAGAAGAAGATTTTGTCGCTCGACCAGCGCATAAAAAAAGCGGCCCCAAAAGGCCGATGAAAAAGAGCAGCCGTTTACCGCTCCCAAAATAAAGAAGGGACCCGAAACGGATCGGGACCCCCTCTTTCGTTGCCGACTATACGTGCTGACTGCTTTTGTCGCATGGAATGCCGCTATGTTGAAGGGGGCGATCGGAACCCCTTCTTTACGTTGCTGTCTATACGTGCTGACTGCTTCTCTCGCATGGAATGTTGCTATCTTGAAGGGGGGCCGAAAAGGACTGGGACACCCTCTCTCATCGCTATCTAGGCACTAACCGCTTCCCTGCCACACGATATGCTGTGTCTTTCTTGAGGGGAGATCGCCTTTTCGGGCAGCCCCTGCGCCGCCCGCCGCTTACGCCCGCGACACGTAGGTACCGTCAGCCGTGTTGATGATGAGCGTGTCGCCTTCATTCACAAAAAACGGAACTTGAACGACGAGGCCGGTCTCGAGCTTCGCCGGCTTCGAACCGCCCGAAGCGGTGTCGCCTTTGATGCCAGGCTCCGTTTCCACCACTTTTAGCTCAACGGTGTTCGGCAGCTCGACGCCGATCGTTTCACCTTGATACATCATGATGAACACTTCCATATTTTCTTTCAAAAACTTCAGCTCATGTTCGATTTGTTTCGCCGGCAGCTCGATTTGTTCGTACGTTTCCATATCCATAAAGACGTGCTGGTCGCCGTTGGCGTACAAATATTGCATTTTGCGCGTGTCAATCTGCGCCCGGTTCACTTTTTCGCCGGCGCGGAACGTCCGCTCTTGAATGGCGCCGGTCCGCAAATTGCGCAGCTTCGAACGGACGAACGCCGCTCCCTTGCCCGGCTTGACATGCTGGAACTCAAGAACGCGCCAAATTTCGCCGTCCACTTCAATCGTCAGCCCTGTGCGAAAATCGTTGACTGAAATCATTGGCCCAAATCCTCCTCACACAATCCGTTATAAAATGATGAGCTCTTTCGGCGAATGGGTGAGCGCTTCGTTCCCGTCGGCGGTGATGACGGTATCGTCTTCGATCCGCACCCCGCCAAGCCCCGGAATATAAATGCCCGGCTCGACGGTGACGATCATGCCCGGCTCAAGCACAGCGTCGGAACGGAAGGAAAGCGTCGGCCCTTCGTGAATTTCAAGGCCGATCCCATGGCCGGTCGAATGGCCGAAATAATCGCCATACCCTTTTTCACGAATATAGTCGCGCGTCAACGCATCGGCCTCCTTGCCGGTTATGCCGGCTTTCAGGCCAGCCATGCCGCGCCGCTGCGCCTCAAGGACGACTTCATAAATCGTCCGGAGCTCGGCGCTGATGTCGCCGACGGCCACCGTCCGCGTCAGATCGGAACAATACCCTTTGTAATAAGCCCCGAAATCAAGCGTCACGAGCTCACCGCGCTCAATCGTCTTCTCTGACGCCACCCCGTGCGGCAACGCTGAGCGATAGCCGGAGGCGACGATCGTATCAAAAGAGGACGAAGACGCCCCTTGCTTGCGCATAAAAAACTCCAGCTCATTCGCCACTTCGATTTCCGTAACGCCCGGACGGATGAATGACAAAATATGAGCAAACGCCGCATCGGCGATGGCGGCTGCTTCCTTTACTATCTTAATCTCTGCCTCCGACTTAATCAAGCGCAATTTTTCCACCAGCGAAGATGTCGGAACGAGCTCGGCGCCAATCGCCTCCTGATACGTCTGATGCGCCGCGTACGTGACGTTTTCCTGCTCAAAACCGAGCCGGTTGATGCCGAGCCGCTTGACTTGATGGGCGATTTCCTTCACGATCGGCCCGCTATGTTCGACAACTTCAAAGCCATCAGCCTGTTTTGTCGCTTGTTCGACGTAACGAAAATCGGTAATCAACACCGCCCCGTCACAGCTGACGAGCGCGACGCCGGCCGTGCCGGTGAACCCGGTCAAATAGCGGCGGTTGTAGCCGTTTGTGACCAACAGCCCATCGATCCCGTGCTCTTGTAGAAGTTTTCGCAGCTTTTCTAGCTTTTCCATCCCGCATTCCCCTCTTCCCGCGTATTTGGCTTCCCCGTTCCTGCCGAAGAGGCCGAGGGCGTCCCGAACGGGAACGATGCCAAAACAATAAAAACCTTCTTTATTTTACCATACTGAGGACGATCCCGTCATCTATCCGTTGCGCGGGCAAGAAAATCAACTCCCTTCTTTTGCCGCCTCTTTTCCCTCGCTTGCCGACGGCTGGTTCATTTCTTGCGCTTCAAAAGAAATCGAGTAGCCGACGAACACCCCGTATAAAATGTATAAACAGAGCGTCGTGATCACCGTATTGGCGTCGAGCTTAGCAACGGGCTGAACATGGAAAAAGAGCGGATGAAACAAATAAAACACCACCGCCCATAACCCGGCGCCGTAGACCATCCCCGCCCACATGCCGCGCACGTTGCGAAGCAGCGCATAATACAAAAGCGCCGCCCCGATCGAAAGGATGCCGATCAACACGATCGCCGCGTAGTTTCCGGCTTTTCCATACTTCCAGTCGCCAGCGACCCACGGAATGAGAATCATGTTCGGACTGATGTCGCTAAAATTGAAAAAGTACGCCAAATAACCGATCAAGCTCCAAAATACTCCGCCGACAAACCCAATGATGATCGTTTTCTGTACGAGCGTCATCGGTCGTTCCGTTTTCTCCTGCTCGAGTGTTCCGTTTTGTTGCGCCATCATACTGCACCTCCTTACGTGTTAGTATGACCGGCTGCCTTCTCCCCCATGAATGAAACGAAAAAATGATCATGCTTGTGTAAATGATGGTTTTTTTGGAAATCATAACAGTAACATCAACCTAGAGGTTTCCGGACGTTTCTTGTAGAATAAAATAATAAACATAAAAATAGGTTGGTGTTGATCAAATGAAACGAGTGGAGAAACCGCTGTACGGCGGGCAGGCGGTAGTGGAAGGAGTCATGTTTGCCGGCCGAACCCATTCGGTCACCGCCGTTCGCCGTCCGGATGGAACGATTGACTATTTCACTTTGCCGCGGCGCGTCTATCCGACATTGGCTTTGCTTAAAAAAATTCCGTTCGTCCGCGGCATCGTCGCCATCGTGGAAGCGAGCGCGAACGGGGCGAAACATTTGCAGTTCGCCAGCGAACGGTATGAAGCCGGTTCGGAGGAGGGGCGGACAGAAGGCGAAAACAGCTCCAAACTGACGCTCATCGTTGGCGCCGCCGTCATTGGGGTGCTCTCCTTTTTGTTCGCCAAAACGGTGTTTACGCTCGTTCCGGCGCTTGCCGCCGCCTTCTTACAGCCGCTCGTTCCGGGCAAGACGGGCCAAATTTTGCTTGAAGGGGTTTTTAAACTCGCCTTATTGCTTGGCTATATTTTCTTTCTTTCGCTCACACCGCTTGTTCGCCGCGTGTTCCAATACCACGGCGCCGAACATAAGGTCATCAACGCGTACGAAGCGGGATGGCCGCTGACGGTGGAACACGTCCAGCGCGCTTCCCGCCTTCACTACCGATGCGGCAGCAGCTTCATTTTATTTACGGTTGTCGTCGGCTTGTTCCTCTACTTATTTGTGCCGACCGAGCCGCTTTGGCTGCGGGTTCTCAACCGCCTCGCCTTAATTCCGGTCGTGCTTGGCGTTTCGTTTGAAGTGCTGCAGTTTACAAATAAATTGAGAGACATTCCGCTGCTGCGCTGGCTTGGCTACCCCGGCTTGTGGCTGCAGCGGCTGACGACCAAAGAACCGGACGATGACCAGGTGGAAGTGGCCATCGCCTCATTTCAGCGTCTTCTCGATCTGGAAGCCGAAACGGAAAAGAAACAAGCGGTGCAGTAATCGTTCAAAAGGGGGTGGACTCATTGCGGCGCCGAACCATTCATCCGCTTGTTGGGGTTACCATCATGCTTGGGACGGTTGGCATTCTCTATACACTTTTTGCCCATCCGACGGTGCTGTTCCGCCAGCTGCTGTTTGTCGCCCTGTTTGTGGCCGCCATTTTCCTCTTCTATCGATTCGTCTATCAACGCCGCACCGACAGCGATCGATGGTCGTACGGAAAGGCGGTGCGGCAATCGAAAAAGCTCCATCCCCGCCCCGGGCGCAAACAGACAAAGCCGGCAAAGCTGAAGCGGCCGCTCAAAAAGCGGACGGCCATTCCGCATCTGACCGTCATTGAGGGCAAAAAAGGCAAAAAAAAGAATCGAGCTTCATTTTAGCTTGATTCTTTTTTTGTCTCTTCGCCCATTCGATTCGCGCCAGCGACAAACGGTGGTGACCGCACTCCGATTTAATACGCCCATTGGCGCAAAAACTGCCGCGTCCGCTCGCGTCCGTAATCGATCAAACGGCGGCGCGCTGTTGGGTCAATCGAAAATTCGGTGGCCATGACGTTGTCCACCGGCAAAAAGACGATATTTTTTTCGTGGCGGCGCGAGATGTAGCGCGCATCGTGCGCCTCTTTCATCGCCGCAAACAGCGCCTCATATAAATCGAGGGCGTTGCTGATCGTCCGCTTTGGCCGCTCCCCGGGCTTGGGGCTCAACTGAACGCCCAGCACTGGGCGTTTTTTCATTTTCTTTTCCTCATCGAACAAAAAGAGCGGAAAATTGCTTAGCACCCCGCCGTCAACGATGAGCGCCAGACCGTCCCGCCCGTTTAACCGGACCGGCTCGAAGAAATACGGAATGCTGATGCTCATCCGCACCGCTTTGGCGATGGAAAACGTTTTGGCATCAATGCCGTATCGATGCAAATCGTCCGGCATGACGACGATGCGTCCATTGGTGACATCGGACGCGACAATCGACAAGCTGCCGGCCGACACATCTTGAAACGTCCGCACGCCGCGGGCGGCAAGCGCAGCCTCCAGCCACTGCTCAAACGCCTTTCCTTGATACAAGCCGAGACGCCAGTAAAGGCGCACCCATTTCCAAAGCGGGAACGGAATCCACTGCGGACGCGCATCCAAAAACTGCTCCAGCTCCAGCTCCTCAAGCAGTCGAGCGATGTCTCGGGCGCTGTAGCCCGCTGCCAGCAGCGCCGAAAGCAACGCCCCCGCACTCGTGCCGGCGAGCCGCTTCCAGCGCAGTCCTTTTTCCTCAATCGCTTCATACGCTCCAAGCAGCGCAAATCCTTTGACTCCGCCGCCGGAAAAAACGAGATCAATGTCCATCGCCGCGCCCCCTTTTTTTGGCCGTTTATACATATGTAAGACCAAACAAGGGCGCTTAGTACGGCGAACAAAAAAGAGCAAGCCTTCCGCTTACTCTCCTTGTTCATTGCGCGCTTGGACATCGCGAAGCGCTTGAATGCGGCGTTCGTCTTCTTGAAAATACTGCACCAAATCGCCGATCCGGTCAATGGCGTTCCAGCTTAAATGATGTTCAATCCCTTCCACATCGCGATAAATGTTCTCTTCGTTGACGCCGATCAAACGGAGAAACTGCTCAAGCAGCTCATGGCGATAAACGAGCCGCTGCCCGATTTTTCTGCCCTTTGGCGTCAATACCAACCCACGGTATTTTTCATACACCAAATACTCGTCTTTATCGAGCTTTTGCACCATTTTCGTCACTGAGGAGGGATGAACGGACAACGCCTCAGCGATGTCAGAAACGCGGGCATAGCCCTTCTCTTCGATCAATAAATAAATTTGTTCGATATAGTCTTCCATGCTTGGTGTCGGCAACGCATGTCCCCTCCTGCCACATTCGCCTGCCATCCTTCCCCAGCCCATACACACCGCTAGCGTTCCCGGCAGGTCAAAAAATAGCAATCAATCCCATTATACCATGAAGAGGACATTACGTAAAATACTGCACTTGAGCGGCCGGAAAAAAGCGAGCGATATACGAGCGAATCGTTTCCTCCAGCTCCTGCGCTTCCTCGTCAACGTACACATATTTGCCGATGCCGTGCCGCCCCCATTTATACTTGCGCTTCGATTCGTCCAAATCGAGCTTGGTGTTTGGGTAACGCTGCTCGATGACCCGCTTGGCCGGCTTGGTAAACCGATGCTGGATGAGCTCAAACGTCAAATCCGACAAGTCGACCCCTTCCAATTGCCGGGCGAGCTCCTGAAACAATTCGTAATACCCTTCCTGCCAACCGTCATGCCGGTAAATCGGCGCGACGACAAAGCCGAGCTTATAGCCGGCGCCGGCCACTTTGCGCGCCGCCGCAAGCCGCGCGTCAAACGACGACGTTCCCGGCTCAAAATGGCGGATGACATAGCGGGAGTTGACGCTGAAGCGAAACCGCGTCTTGCCGTTATGCTTCGCATCAAGCAAATGGTCGACATGCTCGTACTTCGTCACAAACCGGAGCCGCCCGTAGTCGGTCGCGCCGATAAACTCAATCGCTTTTTTGAGCGAATGGGTCAAATGGTCGATGCCGACGATGTCCGACGTGCACGCCGCCTCAAAGCGCGTAATCTCGGGCGCGCGCTCGTCAATATACGTTTGCGCCTGGGCGAAAATGTCGTCCAAGTTGACATACACGCGGATGTATGGCTTGCTTCCTAATGTCGTCTGCAAATAGCAATAATGACAATGGCCCATGCACCCGGTCGCCAGCGGCAGCGCGTACTCCGCCGACGGCTTTGAGGAGTCGAATTTCAGCGTCCGCCGCACGCCGACAACGAGCGTCGCTTTCGCGTTTCGATACCGCGCCAGCTCCGTCTCCCCCGGAATGCCGCGCACTTGGTTATGCGACGTCGTCTCGCGAATTTCGATGCCCATGTGCGTAAATTTCTCATACAGTTCCTTCCCGAGCGGATACGACAACGCCTCCGGCTCGAAATACACAAGTTTGGGCACAAACGGTTTCATTCGTTTCCCTCCAAGTTTTCATATTCGATGTTAGTATGGTTCAAGGATGGAGGGAAATCGCGTACTTCTTTTGCTTGGCATCATTTTTCATGGAAGGCTCATTGCCCCTAATTTGAGCTGTTCATCTCCCACCGAAACCAACGACCATGCCCATCGGTTTCCGCCACGATTTGCTGGTATTCTCGGCTGCCAATCATGCCATCCAGATGCAATTTCCGATCCCACATGTTGTTATACACATGGAACCAATCCCGCTGACGGCCGATTTCGTGAATCTGCTCAAGCAACACTTGCTTTTTCTCATCTGAGATTTGGTTGGCGACATGCGTCATGGCGATTGACTATTTGAAGCATAAAATCCGTCAGCACGATTTCGAAATCGATCAACTAAAAAAGCAGCTCGAACGCCAACAACCAAAATAAACGCGCATGCCCGATGATCGGCGCATACGCTCCAGCCGTCCAGCTTATCCCCGTTTCCGAATGCGGAAGTGGTCTTCCAACAGCACCCAGTTTTCCGGATACGGATACCCGAGCACCCAGTAACTGATCCCGCGCAATCCGTATTCTTTCACCAAGTCAAATTTCGCCAACGCGCTGCGGGCGTCTTCAAACCATACTTCGTGCTGGCGGCCTTGTTCGTCCGTGTAGCGGTAAAACGGCGAAGCCGCCGCCACATCGTATTGGATCGACGCTCCGTAGCGAATGGCGCGCTCGAGCGCCTCTTTCGGACTGAACGTTTCCGCCTCTTGCCCTGGCACGTGCGGCAGCACCCAGTCGCGGGCGTAAATTTGAAACCCCATCATGATTTTCTCCCGCGGAATCACGGTCACCGCATAATCGAGCACGCGCCGAATTTGGTTCACCGGCGAAATGGCTTGCGGCGGCCCGAACCGATAGCCCCATTCATAGGTCATGAGCACGACGAAATCGGCAATGCGCCCGTGGGCCGGATAGTCGTGCGCTTCATACAGCAACCCTTTTTGTTCCGCGCTGATTTTGGGAGCGAGCGATGTCGATAACCAATATCCTTCCGCGTGAAGCCGAGCCGCCGCCCGCCGCAAAAACGCGTTATACCGCTCGCGGTCGGACGGGTAGACATTTTCAAAATCGACGTTCAGCGCCCGGTATCCTTTCGCCCGCATCACTTGAATGACGTTCTCAAGCAATCTTGTTTGCAGCGTGGCATCGGTCAAGATCGTCTGCGCCAATTTTGAACCTGGATCCTGATACGTAAAGTTGGTGACCGTCATCATCGGCACGACACGGGCGGCATAAGCCGCCTGAATGATCGCCACATCGTTGACGGCATTCAGGCCGCCGTCGGCGCGGATCGTATAGGCGAACGGGGCAGCATACGTCAAATGGCGGCCGACTTCGCGCACTTGCTCCGCCCCTTTCTCCCCTTGATCCACCGTAAATGCGTTCACCTCGATGAGCGGTTTCGCCGGCGGGATGATGAGCCGCTGTCCGGGAGCGATGGCATTCGGATCGGCGATGGGGTTGAACTCGATGATTTGCTGGACGCTGACTTGATAGGCGGCGGCCATTTGCCCTAACGTTTCTCCAGCGCGCACCGTATGAATGCGAGCCGGAATCACCAACGGCGTGCCCGGATAAATAAACGCCGGGTTGGCGAGCCGGTTCGTCTGCCCGATGGCTTCGACCGTCACTCCATAGGCGCGGGCGATCTGCCATACCGTTTCCCCGGCACGGACGGTATGATAGCGATACGGCACCGGAATGACCACCGCCTGCCCGATGGCGAGCCGGTTCGGGTCGCTCAGTTCGTTGGCGGCGACAATCCGCTCAAGCGGAACGCGGTAACGCTGAGCCAACTGCCAAAGCGATTCCCCGCGTTGGACGACATGAACAATCATAGCGCTCCCCCTTTTCGTTTCCCTTTTATCACTATATTTTCGTTTTTCCCCTTTATGTAAAAAAAGAGGGTGTCCCAAAAGTGTTCGCATAGCGTTCGCTTTTCGGACACCCTCCCTCTAGAAATGTTGATTTATCAAGGCTTTTCGGCCCCTCAGGGGTGTCCAAAAAATATTTTTCGACAAA
>NZ_LQYX01000067.1:0-49782 GCF_001587475.1 Geobacillus sp. B4113_201601 | reverse complement strand
GACACCCCTGCATCATACCAAGAGGGCTTTTTTTGATCAAGTCCCCGGAAAAGCTCCTAACGGGAATGCTCCTTTCTACTTGTTTGATTCGAACGTTGGCGGAGACAGCTCCTCCACTGACACATTCAACCGTTCGGCGATTTGCCCGATGAGCACATCGGATGGCATCCGATTACCACGCTCAATTTCACCAAGAATGGATACTGAAATACCAAGCTCCTTAGCCAACTTTTCTTGTGTATATCCTTTCAGCTTTCGAAAAGCGCGAATACGTTTTCCCCATCTTTCTGCTTCCATAGGCGAACTCCTTTTTTGTCCGGCAGCCGGTCAATGATGTCGGTTAGCGGTTCAGAAAGAGTTGGTATGGTCACAAACGCATTGACTTCCAACAACGGAATGAGCACAAACGCCCGCTCCATCATGCGCGGATGCGGGATCGTCAGTTGCTCTGTCTCAATATTTTCATGATTATACAGCAAAATGTCAAGGTCTAACGTTCGCGGCCCCCAACGGACTTCCCTTTTTCTCCCCAATTTTTGTTCGATTTCTTGGGTCACGTCAAGCAAGGCAAACGGTGATAGCGTTGTCGCCACCTCGATCACCATGTTTAAAAACTTGCCTTGCTGTACATAGCCAACCGGGTCGGTTTCATAAATGGATGAACTGGATGTTACAGCAATTTCCTTATGATCATTCAGCGCTTCAATCGCCGAACGCAAATATGACAAACGGTCTCCGAGATTGGAACCTAACGCAATGTACGCGATCGTTTCCATTCAACGCCCCCTGCTCATCTCGACCGCGACGTGCTGATAATGGCCGCGGATCGGCGGATTCGGTTTGATCACTTTCACCGTGCAGCGCTGGATACGAGGAAACGCTGCAAGCAAGTCGGCGGCGATCGCTTCGGCGACCGCCTCGATCAAGGCAAACGTCCGTTCTTCCACAATCATCCGGCAGCGCTCGTACACATCAGCGTAGTTGATGGTATGCTCAAGACGGTCGCTCCGCCCAGCGGACTGCAAATCGAGCTCCAGCGTCACATCGACCAAAAACCGCTGGCCGAGGATGTTTTCTTCGCGAAGCACCCCGTGGTAGCCGTAAAATTCCATGCCGTGCACGTAAATTTTATCGATGGCTGCTCTCTCCCTTCCCAAGCATGGCATCCATCATTTTCACCATGCGAGCGATCGGCAATACATCGTGGACGCGGACGATATGCACGCCTTTGACGATGCCGAGGCAAACGGTCGCGCCCGTTCCTTCCACCCGATCCTCTACCGGCAAATCGAGCACATGGCCGATAAACCGTTTGCGCGACGTACCGAGCAACAGCGGATAGCCAAGAGCGGCAAATTCGTCAAGACGGCGCATCACTTCCAAGTTATGCTCGACCGTCTTGGCGAAGCCGATGCCTGGGTCTAAAATGATGTTTTCCTCTTTCACACCGGCTCCTTTGGCAATGCGAATGCTTTCCTGCAAATCAGCGATCATGTCGGAAATCAACTCGCGATACGCCATATCGCGGCGGTTGTGCATTAAAATAATCGGCACGCCGTACGTGGCGGCGACGCGCGCCATATCGGGATCGGCTTTTGCTCCCCAAACGTCGTTGATGATGTGCGCTCCGGCTTCGATCGCTTGCCGGGCGACCTCGGCTTTGTAAGTGTCAATGGAAATGGGTACGTTCACCGCCTCAGCGATCGCTTTGACCGCCGGGATGACTCGGCGCAGCTCTTCATCGAGCGGCACTGGATCTGCCCCCGGACGAGTTGATTCCCCGCCGATGTCAATGATGTCTGCTCCTTCCGCTACAAGCCGCTTCGCGTGCTTGACCGCGTTTTCGATGTCGTAAAACCGGCCGCCGTCGGAAAACGAATCGGGCGTAACGTTGACAATGCCCATGATTAACGTTTTTTTGCTTAAGTCAAATTCATGCCCGCGGCATTGAAGCCGAAGAGGGCGCGTCAATGTTGTCATCAGCCGTTCATCCTTTCCGCCAATTCATTCCTCGTCCATAACTGATGGGCCAAGCGCCGGTAATGATGCTGCAGCGTCTGAACGACCGGGCCGTTTTTTCCTTGGTAGACGCAACGGCCAATGCGGAAAAGGGGGACAATTTCCTGCACCGAGTTGGTGATAAACGCTTCGTCCGCCTGCAACAGATGGGAGAGCGGATAGGCCCCTTCTTCAACGGGAATGCCCAACTGTCTGAGCAGTGCGATGACGAATTGTCTTGTGATGCCGTTCAATATGCCGACAGCCGGCGCCGGCGTGTAGACAACGCCGTCTTTCACCCAAAAAAGATTGGAAACGATCCCCTCCGCTACCGCCCCTTCTGAATTCAAAAAAATTCCTTCCGCATCCGGTCGATGTCCGAGCTCCCATTTCCCAATCATATTGTTTAAATAATGGTGCGACTTTAGTCGCTCCTTTCCTTCCGGGCTGTTCCTCCTTGTCGCGAGCACCACCCCTTCTTTTCCTTCCGAGGGGGCAGGCGGCGGCAGCGGCTTCATATAGACAATCACGGTCGGACTTCGGTACTTTTCGATCGGCAAGCCGAGATCGCCGACCCCGGCCGATACATTGAAGCGCACATACGCGTCGCACAAGCCATTGGCTTCGAGCAACTGTTCGATGATCGCCACCGCTTCGGCGCGGCCGAACTGCCTTTCGATGTGAAGCTCAGACAGCCCTTTGTTCAATCGGGCCAAATGATCGTCAAGCAAAAACGGGTGACCGCGATACGTGCGGAACGTTTCAAATAAGCCGAGCCCATATAAAAACCCGTGATCGAACGCTGACAGCCGAGCCTCCTCGCGCGGAACGACCGCCCCGTTCATATACACATACATGACCGTCACGCCTTTTTATATGTGTCGATAAAATTTTTCAATAGCTGCATCCCATGGCTGGTCATAATCGATTCGGGGTGAAACTGCACGCCTTCCACCGGCAGCGTTTGATGGCGAATGGCCATCACTTCCTCCTCTTCCGTCCAAGCCGACACGACGAAACAGTCCGGAAGCGTCTCTTTCTCGACGATCAAAGAATGGTAGCGCGTGGCCGTAAACGGGTTCGGCACGCCGCGGAAAATCGTCTCCCCATCATGGTAGACGGACGATGTTTTCCCATGCATCAACCTTGGCGCGCGGACGACGCGGCCGCCGAATGCTTGGGCGATGGCTTGATGGCCAAGGCAGACGCCGAAAATCGGAATTTGACCGGCAAAGCGATCAATGACTTCTAGGCTGACCCCTGCCTCATTCGGTGTGCAAGGGCCGGGGGAAATCATGATAAAATCGGGGCGGAGCCGTTCGATTTCAGCCACCGTAATTTCATCATTCCGTTTGACAATCAGCTCTTCGCCCAACACGCCCAAATATTGCACCAAATTGTACGTAAACGAATCGTAATTATCAATCATGACGATCATCAATTCTCACCTCGTGCTCAAAAATAATGCCTCTGCTTCGCTCAGCTCTTTCGCTTTCCAAAGGGCGGCCGCTTTCTTTACACATTCCTTGTACTCATGCTCCGGGTTGGAGTCGATGACGATGCCCGCCCCTGCCTGGACATGCGCCAATCCGTCTTTGACGACCATCGTGCGAATGGCGATGTTGAGCTCCATGTTGCCTTGAAAATCGATCCAACCGATCGAACCCGTATACAAGCCGCGGCGAACCGGCTCCAGCTCTTCAATAATTTCCATTGTTCGCACTTTGGGGGCGCCGGTGATCGTCCCGCCGGGGAACATGGCGCGAATGACGGAAAACGCATCGTGCTCCGGCGCCATCGTGCCGGATACGTGAGAAACGATATGCATCACATGAGAATACTTTTCGATAGTCATCCATTCGTCCACGCGAACCGTCCCGTAGGCACAGACGCGCCCAAGGTCGTTCCGTTCGAGATCAACGAGCATGGCGTGCTCGGCCCGCTCTTTTTCACTCGCCAGCAACTTGCGGGCGATTTGTTCATCCTCTGCCGCTGTCCGACCGCGCGAACGGGTGCCGGCAATCGGGCGCGTCTCAAGGCGCCATCCCCGCTTGCGGACGAGCAACTCCGGCGAGCCGCTGACCACTTGAAACTCCGGGGTGTGCAAATACGCCATATAAGGGGATGGATTTAGAGCCCGCAACTGTTTGTAGACGGCAAATGGGTGTGTCAACAGCGGCTGCGACTGGCGCACCGATAGGTTGACTTGAAACACGTCGCCCGCCGCAATATAGCGCTGCACGCGGCGAACCGCCTCCATAAACCGCTCTTTTGTCATTGACATAGATGGCGTCGCTCTCGAGGCGGCAAACGGCCAAACAGGGGATTCCGTCCGGTCCTCGAGCCACATCCGCGCCTGCTCCTCAAGCCGCTGCTTGGCATCGTCTTCCTCCCCTTCATTCGCATAGACAAGCAAATGAAGCTGTTCCGTTTGGTGGTCATAAATCGCTACGTCATCAAAGAGAAAAAAATACAAAAACGGCAGTCGCAAATCATCTTGCGCGAGCACCGGGAGCCGTTCTAAATAACGAACGGCATCATAGCTAACGAAACCGATCAGCCCGCCTTGGCAAGGCAGCGAGTCGCCTTCATCCGGCACGGCGAACGAGCGAAACCATTGCCGGAGCCCTTCAAGCGGCGAGCCGTCGAGCACCGTTTCACCCTCGCGCTGCTTGATGAAGAGCCGTTGCTCATCAGCGCGGATCACTCCGATCGGGTCAAGGCCGATCACGCTATACCTTCCCCCTTGACCGCTCTGAAGCAACACATGATGAGACCGGCCATAGGCCAGCCGCTCATACTGGCGGAACCAATCCCGCCCGCGATAGTCGATCGTTCGTTTCAGTCGCCTGCGCCGCTGCTTCATCCTTGTCAGCTCCTTATGGTGTCCATCGTTACTCTTATTGTACAATGATTCGCTGTTCCGGTCATCCTCCCTATAAAAAATTCGACAGGGTCGCCCCTGCCGAGAAATGCTAGTCTTATTCTTCGAACTGGTAAAGAGGAGTGCTCAAATAACGTTCGCCGTTGCTCGGGATGATGGCGAGCACTTTTTTCCCTTTGCCGAGCTCTTTCGCCACTTTCAATGCCGCATGAATCGCGGCGCCAGACGAAATGCCGCCGAGAATGCCTTCCTCGCGAGCCGCGCGGCGGGCCGCCGCAAACGCTTCTTCCGTAGTCACCGTGATCACTTCGTCGTAAATGCTTGTATCTAAAATATCCGGAATAAACCCGGCTCCAATTCCTTGGATTTTATGCGGACCCGGTTTGCCGCCAGACAACACCGGCGAATCGGCCGGTTCAACGGCGTAAATTTTAATGTTCGGATACGCCTCGCGCAATACTTTTCCAGCACCTGTAATCGTTCCGCCCGTGCCGATGCCGGCGACAAACGCATCGAGCTGGTCGCCCATTTGCTCCACGATCTCTTTGCCGGTCGTCAAGCGATGAATTTCCGGGTTCGCTTCGTTTTTAAATTGCTGCGGCATAAAGTAGCCGTGCTCGCGGACGAGCTCTTCCGCCTTGGCGATGGCGCCGCGCATCCCTTGTGCGCCCGGTGTGAGCACAAGCTCGGCCCCATACGCCCGCAGCAGGTTGCGGCGCTCCAAGCTCATCGTATCCGGCATGACCAAGACCGCCTTATACCCTTTCGCCGCCGCGACCATCGCCAAACCGATCCCAGTGTTGCCGCTTGTCGGCTCAACGATCGTGTCGCCCGGCTTCAGCTTGCCTGCTTTTTCCGCCGCTTCAATCATCGCCAGCGCAATCCGGTCTTTGACGCTGCTGCCCGGGTTCATAAATTCCAGCTTCAAGTACACGTCCGCGCTGTCTTCATCGACGATGCGGTTCAATTTCACGGCCGGCGTATCGCCGATCAATTCGGTGATCGAGTTGACTGTGCGTGCCACGATTCCACCCCTAATCCCGATTAATTTTATCGAATTTGTTTCCAATGTATCAGTTATTGGCGTAATTGTCAATCATTTTGATGTTTTCATCCTTTTTTGGCGAGTTGCTTGAGCTGCTCCAGTTCCTCTTTGGTAAAATGATACGCTTCGTTGCAAAAATGGCATGAAGCCTCGGCCTTGCCTTCTTTGTCAATGATGTCTTGGATTTCATCAGCCCCTAGGCTGATCAAGGCGTCCGCAATCCGCTCGCGCGAACAGCGGCAAGCGAAAGACACCGGCATCGTTTCAAGCACCCGCACGCCGCCGTCACCGAGCAGCTGTTCGAGCATCTGCTCCGGGCTGAGCCCGCTTTCAATCATGCGCGATACGGGCGGAATTTGTTTCAGCCGCTCTTCAATGCCGGTGATCGTACGCTCGTCCGTTCCGGGCATTAACTGGATGATAAAACCTCCCGCCGCCCGAATCGTATGATCGGAATTGACGAGCACACCTACGCCGACCGATGACGGAATTTGCTCGGACGAAGCAAAATAATACGTAAAATCATCGCCGAGCTCCCCGGAGACAAGCGGCACTTGTCCGGTGAAAAAGTCGCGCAGGCCTAAATCTTTCACGACCGTCAACATCCCGTTTTTGCCAACCGCCCGCGCCACATCGAGCTTCCCATGCTCATTCAGTTCAAAATGGACATGCGGGTTTGTCACATAGCCACGCACTTCCCCTTTGGCGTTGCTGTCAACCAAAATGACGCCAATCGGGCCGCCGCCGTCAATTTTTATCGTCAACGTTTCCTCGCCTTTCAGCATCGCCCCCATCATGACGCCGGCGGTCAACGCCCGGCCGAGGGCCGCTGAGGCGGTCGGCCACGTCTGGTGGCGGCGTTGCGCTTCGGCAACCGTCTCCGTTGTCCTTGCCGCATACGCCCTCACTTGTCCATCATAAGCGAGCGCTTTCACTAAATAATCGTTCATCTCCATCAAGCCTTTCATCCTTTTTTCTCTATATTTTTCTCATACAACAATTTCAGTCCTGTCAGCGTTAAAAACGGATCTACGACATCAATGACGTCCGACTCGCTGGCAATGAGCGGAGCGAGACCACCGGTCGCAATCACCTTGGGCGGAACTTTGCTTTTGGCTTTCATTCGGGAAACGATCCCTTCCACCTGCCCAACGTAACCGTACACGATGCCCGCCTGCATGGCGCTGACTGTATTTTTGCCAACGATATCGTCCGGACGGGCGATTTCAATACGCGGCAACTTCGCCGCCCGCGCAAACAGCGCTTCGGTTGAGATCATAATTCCCGGGGCAATGGCCCCTCCCATATATTGTTTATGTTCATTAATGTAACAATACGTCGTCGCCGTGCCAAAATCAACGATGATGAGCGGACTGCCGTACAGGTGGATGCCGGCGACCGCATTGACAATTCGGTCAGCTCCGACTTCGCGTGGGTTTTCGTATTTGATGTCAAGCCCGGTTTTAATGCCGGGACCAACAATCAGCGGCTTAATATGAAAATATTTTACGCACATCCGCTCAAGAGCGAACATGATCGGCGGCACCACCGATGAGATGATGATGCCATGAATGTCGGAAAACTGAAGACCGACATGGTTGAAAAGCGACTTGATCGTCATGCCGTACTCGTCTTCCGTCTTCGCCCGGTTTGTCTCAATGCGCCAATGGTGCCTCAGTTCATCGCCGTCGTAAACTCCTAACACCGTGTTTGTATTGCCGACATCCAAGACAAAAATCATCGCTTCATTCCTCACTTTTCACAAATAAAATTCCCCTTTCTATCATATCATAATTGCCGCCAAAAAGCCGGCTCTCTTCCCGGCGCAGCGGCAAAAAAAGGGATGCCTCCAAAACAGAGACATCCTCTCTCATTCGTCTTTCTTTTGAATGTTGATTTTGACATCCCCGGTCTCATCGCGCCCTTTGCGATCCGGCGGCAACGTGCCATGTTCAAACAAATGCTTGATTTGTTCGGCATCGAGCGTCTCGACTTCCAAAAGGGTATTGGCGATCAAATCCAATTTATCCCGGTACTCGGTCAAAATTTGTTTCGCTTTGTCGTAGCATTCCTTGATGATGCGTTGAATCTCTAGGTCAATTTCATACGCGATCTTGTCGCTGTAGTTTTGTTCGTTATGCAAATCGCGGCCTAAAAACACTTGCCCGCTCGGTTGGCCGAATTGAAGCGGTCCGAGTTTTTCGCTCATGCCAAACTCCGTCACCATGCGGCGCGCGATGTTCGTCGCCCGTTGAAAATCGTTGTGGGCTCCGGTGCTTACTTCGTTGAACACAATTTCCTCGGCAACGCGCCCGCCGAGCAACCCGGTGATCTTATCCATGAGTTCGGCTTTCGTCATAAAGTAGCGGTCTTCTTTCGGCAACATGACCGCATAGCCGCCGGCTTGGCCGCGCGGAACAATCGTCACTTTGTGCACCATTTCCGCATCGGCGAGCACCATGCCGATCACCGTATGGCCGGCCTCGTGAAACGCGACGATGCGCCGTTCTTTTTCGGAAATGACGCGGCTTTTCTTCGCCGGTCCGGCAATTACCCGGTCCGTCGCCTCATCGATATCGCTCATATCGATTTTCTTTTTGTTGCGGCGGGCAGCTACAAGCGCTGCTTCATTGAGCAGATTTTCCAAATCGGCGCCGGAAAATCCCGGTGTCCGCATGGCGATCGCTTTTAAATCAATCGATTCATCGAGCGGCTTGTTGCGGGCATGCACGCGCAACACCGCTTCGCGCCCTTTGACATCCGGCCGGTCGACAGTGATTTGTCGATCGAAACGGCCCGGACGCAACAGCGCTGGGTCCAAAATGTCGGGCCGGTTCGTGGCCGCGATAATAATGATCCCTTCATTGCCGTTAAAGCCGTCCATTTCGACAAGCAGTTGGTTGAGCGTCTGCTCGCGCTCGTCATGGCCGCCGCCAAGACCGGCGCCGCGCTGGCGGCCCACAGCGTCAATTTCATCAATGAAGATGATGCACGGCGCATTTTTTTTCGCCGTTTCAAATAAGTCGCGCACGCGCGAGGCGCCGACCCCGACGAACATTTCTACAAAGTCCGACCCGCTGATCGAGAAAAACGGCACGCCCGCCTCTCCTGCGACCGCGCGCGCCAGCAGCGTTTTCCCTGTCCCCGGCGGTCCAACAAGCAGCACTCCTTTTGGAATGCGGGCGCCGAGCTCTGCAAATTTGCGCGGGTCTTTCAAAAACTCAACGATTTCGACGAGTTCCTCTTTTTCCTCGTCCGCCCCAGCCACATCCCGGAAACGGACTTTCCGCTTGTCATCCGTATACAGCCGCGCCCGGCTTTTGCCGAAATTCATCACCCGGCTGCCGCCGCCTTGCGCTTGATTCAGCAAGAAGAAAAACAAAATAAACATGATGACAAACGGGAGGATGGAGGTAAAGAACGTTACCCATCCGCTCGTTTCATCCGCCGGCACCACTTCCACCCGCGTTCGCGCCGCCGCAGCGTCAATGCGGTCAAGCACTTTATCGCTATTCACGACATAGGTGGAAAAATACTGCCCCTCATTATATGTTCTCAATCGCCCTTTAATTTCATATACGCCGCGCTCCGGCTTAATGGAAAACGATTCGACATCCCCGTTTTCCAGATGAGTGATAAACCTATCGTACGTCATCGGCTCCGTCCGCTGATTCGTTCCGTTAAAAAAGCTGATAACGCCGATCACGACGAGGAAAATCAGCAAATAAAAGATGGTGTTGCGCAAAATGCGGTTCATTGCTTGCCTCCTCCCATATGAAACACACTATACTCAATACTATCATAGAAATTTGCTTAAATACAAACAATTCGGCCGGCGCGCAACAACGGTTCTACTTCTGGTACACTTCCGGCTTCAAGACGCCGATAAACGGGAGGTTGCGGTATTTTTCCGCGTAATCGAGCCCATAGCCGACGACGAATTCATCCGGGACGGTAAATCCGGTGTAATCGGCTTGAATGTTCGCCTTCCGCCCAGACGGCTTGTCAAGAAGGGTGACGATTTTGATCGAATTCGCCTTTCGGTAGCGGAACAAATCGACGAGATAGCTGAGCGTCAGCCCGCTGTCAATAATGTCTTCAATGATCAAAATGTCGCGTCCTTCCACTGACGTGTTCAAGTCTTTGACGATTTTCACTTCGCCGGATGAAACCGTCGCATGGCCGTAACTTGACACATCCATAAAATCCATTTCCAAATATGTATCGATATGCTTAAGCAAATCGGCCATAAATGGCATCGCTCCTTTGAGGACGCCGACCGCGAGCGGAAAACGGCCTTCATATTCTTCGGTCAACAGACGGCCAAGTTCCTTGACTTTTGCCTGAATTTCCTCTTCCGTAATCAGCACTTTTTGGATATCGTCTTTCATCCCCATCTTTTTTCCTCCTAGCTGTTCATCGCCTGATAGTGCAACAAAATATATGGGCCTTTCCCTTGGTTTTTCGCTTCAAAAGCCGACTTTTTCAGGCCGGGCACCCAAAGGACGCGGCCGTCGGCATCTTCCACCACCGGCCAGCAATCCCTCTCCATCCGCGGAACTTTCGCTTCAATGAAAATTTCCTTCAGCTTTTTCGTCCCTCCCGTTCCTTTCAGCACCATGCGGTCACCGTGACGGCGCGTCCGCACGTAAAGCGGCAACGCGATGGAAGCGGGATCGATGATGAACACGTCTTTGCCCGCCTGCTTTCCCGGATAGTGTTCCCAAAATTCACTGACAATTGCGCGCCCGTTTGGGAGAGGCAATCGCGCCGGAACGGGCAGCTCGAACCGATACCCTTTTCCGCACGGTTTTTGGCCGAAGGTGAACAAGCAGCGGTCATACGAACGAACCGCTTGCAGCCCTTGCGGCAAATCAAGCGTCCCGGAAGGTTGGCCGCTTTCACAAAGCATCAGTATATGATGGATATGTACAGATGTCAACGCTGGCGGAACGCCGCCATAAAGACGGAGTAGCAGCTCTTGCAGCGCCCGGCGTTGCAGCGGTCGGGGCAGCGCCAAAAACGGGCCGATGCGAAGCACGACATCGCCAAGCTCGTTTTCCATTACTTTATTCAGCGCCTCTGACGCCAATTCCTCTAAAAACCGTTCATCTTCCGCCATCATTTCGCTATATTGCTGAAAGCGTTCGTGCAGGCGCGGATTTTCCTGCCGCAGCAGCGGGATAATATGATGACGGAACCGATTGCGCGTATAGTCGTCCTTTTCATTGCTCGGATCGCGCCGCGGGGCCAATCCTTCTTTGGCGCAATAGTCTTCGATTTCGGCGCGGCTGACGGCCAAAAGCGGGCGGATGAGATCGCCTCCTTGAAACGGCCGCTTCACCGGTATGCCGGCGTACCCTTTGCTCGTGCTGCCGCGGACGAGCCGCATCAAAATCGTTTCGACTTGATCATCGCCATGATGGCCTAACGCGAGGTACTGAGCCTGATGTTTTTCCATCAATTTGGCGAAAAAATCGTAACGGCAGCGGCGCGCCGCTTCTTGGGCGCCCATGCCCATGCGCCGCTGAAACGCTCGAACATCGATTTGCGCCGCCTCACATACAATACGATGCTGGGCACAAAAATGTTTCACAAACTCCATGTCTTCTTCTGATTCCCGACCGCGAAACATATGATCGACATGGGCAGCGACAAGCCGCAGCTTCCGCTCGCCGCGAAGCGAAAGCAAAACATGCAGCAACGCGAGCGAATCAGGCCCCCCGGAGACGCCGACAATGACCGTCGTTCCTTCGGCAAGCAGCCGATGCTTGTCGATAAACGCACGCACTTTCTCGATCATCGATAAAACCCTTCTTCACCCTTTTAGCTTCATCGTAACACGTTCATCTTATTTTCTCAAAACTTCCGTTTGCTGATCGTTACATCGACAGCTGCCGATAAATATAAAAGCCATAGAGGCCAAGCAATAAGGCGGCAATCAGGACGGTCTCCACTACCCCTCTCGCTTTGCGGCGCCTATTCGTTCGCCGGCTAGGTCGGCGGCTCGGCGCTGTCTGGCGACGAACGTTGTGGGTGGTTGGCCGATGCGCGGAAGCGGCCAATAAGTCGCGGCGCATCTCGGCCGCCTTTGCATATCGACCGTCAAGCGCCTTTTGCAGCACTTCTTTATAGCGTGAAAGAAAACGGTCCGCTTCAATGAGGGCAACAAGCTGCGCCCGTCCGTTCCCCTTTTTTTCTATCGGACCTAGGGAACAAGAAACGATCATCACCATGGCGGCGGCAAACAAGTCGTACGATGGTTCGGCTTTGCGCGATCCAAGCCCCCAGTAGCCGCGGTCGTACAACTCGGTGAACTCTTTGACCGCCCTGCCCTGCAGCGTCGTTCCTCCTACGTCCAACAGCCGAACCGAAGGCGGAGGGCCAGTGACCATTACATTGTCCGGCTTTAAATCGCCGAACACCCAGCCTTCTTCATGCAGCCGCTCGAGCACCGACAACAGCTGCACGAGCAGCACGGGCGCCCACTCTTTTCCGTGGCGGCGGACAAAAACCGCGAACGGCTCTCCTTCAATATACTCCATGACGTAAAACGGAATCGTGCCTCGGGCGAATGGGCTCGGCCAGTCATCGGCTTCCAGCAAAGAAGGCCCGAGGGCGGCTCCCTGGACCTTGGAAAAGCGGCGCAATATATTCATTTCCGACGCCAATGACGCGTAATCATCGCTCAATTTGACAGCGACCCGATTCCGCCCGTTCTCCGCCAAATAGACGACGCCGTTGGCCCCGCTGCCAAGCCGCCGCAGCAGCCGATACGAATGGCCGTGCCATTTGCCGGTGATGATCGTACCCGGCGGCAAGCTACAAAGATGACTCTTCCACGTATGGCTCATCGCCATGGCCGATCCAGCTCCTTAGCGACCGTTTTCGCTCAAAATAGGCGATCGCTTCGCGCAGCGCCGGCCCGGTCGGCGTCAGTCCGCCCGATGCCAGCTTCGGAAAAATCGCCGATAACTCCTCCATTCTCGGCGTCCAGTCGACCAGTTTTTCCACATGCGATCGTTTTCCCGGGAAAATCAAGACCGAAAACCGATTGGCGCCCATGCGCGCGTTTAAACTGAGCGACAAATCGACGAGCGCCTCCTTGACGGTCGGCAGTTTCGTTTTCATGCTTCCGCTTGTGTCGATTAAAATCAGCACCTCAAGCGCGACCGTTTCCCCGAGCTCATCGACGACTTCCATCACTTGGCCGCGCTTGTCCGGCGGCAAATCCTCGAGCGAAGCGTTCGAGCCTAAAATTTGTTTCAGCTCGCGATTGACGAGCCCTTGCAGCGTCTGGGTCATCGCTTGGCGCGTCACCATTTGCACCGTCTGCGACAGCTGCTTCGCATATACAATTTGACTCATCCCGCCGCCGGCGGCCGCGATCGCCTCGATTTCCCGGCGGCCGTTTTCATCGATGGTATCTTGATCCAACACGCCAATCACGTTCACGGTAATCCCTTGCTCGCGGGCGAGCGCCGCCATGGCGGCCGGGTCCTCGCCATGATTGGAACAACCATCGGTAATGAGCAAAATTTGCCGCAATGTTCCTGTTCGCACGTTCGTTCCCCCTCCTTGACGAATGTATTACCATCATCGCCGCGGGGAACGGTTTTTATACCCCGACTACTGCGCCTTTTTCATGTACATATAAGCGGGAATGGTCGCCCATTTCGGGGTGTTGTGCCGGACTTTGGCAACGACGACCGTCATGTCATCTTCAATTTCCCCTCCGCATTGCCGGATCACTTCCTCCATAATCACATCGGCCACTTCCTGCGGATCGTTCGTTTTCAATTCTTGAATTTTCCGCTTCATCCATAGATCGTGGTTTTCCACGTTGATCGGCCCTTCGAACACGCCGTCGCTCATCATAATGAGCAAATCGCCGGATTTCAGCTGCTCGGTGACCACGTCAAACTCCACTTCTTTAATAATCCCCATCGGCAAATTGCTCGCTTCCACCTTCATCACTTTGTTGCCGCGCTTAATGAAGCTCGGTGTCGAACCGATTTTCAAAAACTTGGTCGTTGCGTCTTGCAAGTCGATGATTGCCAAATCGAGCGTCGCATACATATCTTCGGTCGTCCGCAACGCTAAGATTGAATTGATCGACTTAATCGCAATCGATTCATCCATTCCCGTCTGCAAAATTTTTTGCAACAGGCGCAGTGTTTCGCGACTTTCATAATGCGCCCGCTGGCCGTTGCCCATGCCGTCGCTGATGGCGACCGCGTATTTGCCGGTCGCAAGCTCAATCGTCGCATAGCTGTCACCGGAAATGAACCCTCCGCCTTTTGCCGCGAACGCGACGCCCGTTTCGACGACGAACGCCTTTGTCGAACCGAAAGCGACGCGGCAATACCCGTTCGGATAGGCGGCGCACTCCTCGCGCTTGACAACGATCGTCTCGCCGAGAATATCGGACAGCATCGGGGCGATCAGCTTTTCGCACTCGCCGCGCCCTTCACAATACGGAATGCTCATTTCAATGTCGATATTTCCTTTTTCTAAACTGTAAATGTCAACATGTCCGACTTCGACGCCAAACTCTTGCAGCGCGTGATAAATTTGTTCTTCCTGCAAGTAATGATTTTCCTGTTCTTTTTGCATTTCTTTGGCGAAATCATCCATGACCTGTGAAACGCCTAGCAGCTGCTCCGCCACTAGTTTCCGGCTTTCATGGATTTGCCGTTTGAGCCTGCGGTTCGCCTGATAGGTGATCATTTCCTTTTCAATGGCATCAACGACTTTGCCCGCCTTGACGCAGTACCGCTCCCACTCGCGCATCAACGACTGGTTTTGTCCGATCGTTTGTTCATCCGCTTCACGCATCATTTGTTTCATATAGGTATACGTCGTAGGAAAGTTGTCGGCCCAGCATTGCGCTTTCTTAAAGCACGTTTGGCATGTCTTTTCCGTAATGTCGCTGAGAAAGTAATCGACCTCGCGCTCCTCATATTCAGCCGCCTCCCTTAATGGCTCGGGGGAAAAACTTTCCGCCAGCGCCTGAAAGACGTTCGAAAACTGATAAACGCGCTGTGCCGTCATATCGCGAATTTTGCGGACGTATTGCTGCTGTTCGTTCACATATTCGGCGGTACCAGGGATGTGTTTCGCCATTTTCTCCGTCAGCGAACGGGGGGTGGCGAAAAACAGCGCGGCAGCGATGAGCGACTCCAAAAGCGTCGGCATGATCTCCGCCTTCCCTGATCCGTACAAGCCGAGCAATAAGGTGGCAATGAGTAGGCCGAGCGCAACCCCCGGCTTTTTCCCCTCCTTCAACAGCCCGCCAAGCAACCCCGCAAACGCCAGCAAGCTCATTTCTGACAAATTGCCGACATTGGCTAAGCTCAAAACGAGACCGGTGACGACGCCGACGGTCGAGCCGGTCGCCGCTCCAGCTACAAACGCAAATACTAACACGAGATAGCGCGATGCCACATGCTCGAGCGCCAACCCCGACAGCGTCCAGCCGATCATTCCCGTCAGCATGGAGGCGAGCAAAATAATCAAGGAAATGATCTCTTCCGCGCGCAGCGTATGTCGATGTTTCCGCGCAGCCAACAGCGGAATGCTCTGCATGAAAATCAATGTCAAGACGAGCGACAGCCCGGCTTCGACCACAGCCATCGCCACGTCGTAAGCCGTCCGCTCCCCAAGCCAATAATAAGAGATGAGCCATTTAGCGGAAAACGACAGCACAAATACGACAAACGGAACGATTTTCAGCGACTCGCTAATCACCTTTCGCACCCAGCCATAAATCAGCAGGAACGCAAACATGGACAAGCCGACAAACAGCGCAGCGTCAAACGACAATGTCAAAGCGCCGGCCAGCAAAGAAACGAAAGCAAAAGCCGCCTTGTCACGGCGCAGCATATAGACCGACACAAAAAACGGCAAGGCAAACGGTGTCAGTTTTGATAAGATGAGGGCTCGTCCAAGCAAAAAGCCGACAAGAAGAAGCAAAAAACCTTGATGAACGAACAGATGGCCAAGACGCAACTTCACATGACGCATCCAACGCGACACCGTCGCCTGCGTTTCGCTCATCGGCACTTCCGAAATGCGACGCACCGTCCCTCTTTCCGCTCTTTCCATTTCCGATCCTCTCCTTTTCCTTTCTATTACCCCCTATTATATCGCTTCAATTGTCAGAAATTTGTCAAAACAAAAGAGAAAAATGAAAAATCGTTCGACGGTTTCTACGGAAAACCGCCGCCGATGCCCCTCTTCCAACAGCAGAAGACAAAAAAGAAAACGAGCATGTCGCTTGCTAGCGCATGCTCGTTTTCTATGACCCGTACGGGATTCGAACCCGTGTTACCGCCGTGAAAGGGCGGTGTCTTAACCACTTGACCAACGGGCCGTTTTGTATGAGATTTGGTGGCGGTGGAGGGGATCGAACCCCCGACCTCACGGGTATGAACCGTACGCTCTAGCCAGCTGAGCTACACCGCCTCGTGCAACAGTTACTATCATAACGAAGAAGACGACCGTTGTCAATACACATAAGCGAAAAAGACGAGCGGAAAATACATCCTGTTGTTGGCCATGCGAAACAAAAAGCATCCATATCCGATGGATGCTTGTAGATTCCGCGTTTCGTGATCGTTCTTATCGCGGTCTTTCAGCAGCAAGTTACCCTCGTCTCGCCCCACGACCTCCCCGCTTTGATTCGGTATGACGGCGCAGCGATGCCAACCGATCTTCACTCTCTTTCAAAAAACGGCTGATTTTTTGTTCAAGGCTGTCCGCTGCGGAGCGATCGTGGCCTCGATGGCGCGGCCGCTGCGAAGAAGGCGTGTCTTTGGCTTTGCGAATCGATAAGCCGATTTTTCCATCTTGACCGACGTTGATCACTTTCACGTACACGAGATCGCCGACTTTTAAATGGTCGTTGATGTCCTTGACATAGTTGTCGGCCACTTCGCTAATGTGAACGAGTCCCGTGACCCCCTCCGGCAGCTCCACAAACGCCCCAAATTTCGTAATGCCTGTGACTTTGCCTTGTAACTTGCTGCCTACTTCAATCGACATAAAAAAAGTGCTCCTCCTTAAAACGCTTGAAATATGATGTTTCTTTCATTATAGCGAATGGGAAAAATGCGTGTCAATATGACGAACGCCCGTATAAAACGGGCATGGATGAACACCATTATTTTTCCGGCAGGACGAAAATGATTTCTCCGTCTTTCGATAAGTAATATTTTTTTCGCGCTAGCTCAGCGATATAGTCATCATCATGCAGCCTTTTTATCTCTTTTTTCAGCTGCTGCTCCTGCCGCTGAAGCTCCGCCAGCTGCTCTTGCATCTTTCGCTCTTCCGTCCGTTTCGCATCGATCGCTTTCGCTTGGGAGTGCAACAAATACATGAGACTGGAAGCGAGCAATGCCAACAATACGGACCAAAAGGCCAAGCGTACGGCCACCGCTTTCCGCCTTCTTGCCGCCCGCTGCTTTTTCTCCTCCTGCTTAGCCGTGTACATTGATGAGAGCTTTGTCACATTCATGTTTCGGGGCACGTTCATTGCCTTTGCACCTCTTTACTTTCGCCATTTCGCAAGCCACATGCCTATTTTCTCTTTTGTATTCTCGATTTGTCCAGCAAATCCTTTGAAAGGGCGCAAAATTTTTGCCACCATCGTCCGTCCGGGAGGCGGCATGCGGCGCCAAATGCTCATGGCCACCCAAACGAACGGGGCGAGCAGCAACCGAATCGTCCTCCAGACGGCGAGCAGGCCGAACCGGGTCGCCCAAACGAGCAGCCGAAAGACAAACAAAAGCAGCGCAAGTCCGATCTGTCCAACAAAAACGAGCGGGCGAACGACGACGGCGCGGAACAGTTCAGCAAGCGCCTGTCCAACCCTTGCCGCCAACCAAATGAGCCGCTCCAACAGTCGAACATACGATGAACGGAGCAAGCTTTGGTAGGCGGCATACCCGCACAAAAGAGCGAGAAACAAATAAAAGCGAAGCTCGCCTTCATTGACGAGCAGCAGCACGTAAAACACGAACAGCGCCTGCACGACCCAGAACAGCACATCGTTCACAAACACGAGCCAATGCGCCCGCTCATGCCGCTTGAAAAGGCGGCTGTACGTATCGAACGCCATGCCGATCCAGCCCCCCATGCCGATCATCGCCAGCATGGTGTAAAACTGGATGCTTATGCTCATTTGAACAACTTGCTAAAGAACCCTTTAGCCTTCTCCTGATGGTCGTCTACATACACAAGGTCAAAAATGCGGCCTTTGATCGAAACGACGCCTTTTTCCACGTCCAAATTTTTCATTTGCAAGTTTTGCCCGCGGATGGCCAAAAAGCCCATGACGGTTTCAAGCAAAAACTCTTCATTGTCAAAGCTCTCGACTTGTTTCACCCCAGTGATGTCGAGAAGACGCCGGCCGCGCATGATCACATCATGTTCTTGGACCGGACCTTTATTCGCGCTTGTGCTAAATTCATCATGTCGATTCATGCTCATCATCCCCCGCATTTCCATATTGGTCATGAAAGCCGGCACATTCGCTGTTTGTACCATATGTATGTCAGCGGGGGACGGTTTAGAACAAGCCTGCAAACCAAATTAGACGCCATCCTGTTCCGGTTTGGGCGGCTCGTTCGTCAATTCCGTCAAGGCGTTTCAGCTTCAAACCAAATTAGACATCATCCTGTTCCGGTTCGGGGGCGGTCCGCTCTTCGCGAATGAGTTCGTACAGTTCGGCAGCCTCCTCTTTTTTCGCTGTTTCTTTGACTGCGGTCACTTTTACCGTTACCCGTTTTTGCCCGAATTGAATCGTCAGTTCATCGCCAATTTTGACGTCCGAACTCGCCTTGGCGACATGGCCGTTAATCCATACCCGCCCTTGATCTGCCACTTCTTTGGCGAGCGTGCGGCGCTTTACGAGCCGGGAGACTTTCAAAAACTTATCCAAGCGCATGATCATCCCTCCTGCCGTTCTTGTTCTTTTGCTTCATCCCAAAAACGATCGAGCTCAGCGAGCGAAAATGAAGCGATCGGCCGGCCGCTTTTCCGCACTTGTTCCTCGATGTAAGCAAAGCGGCGAGCAAATTTATCATTCGCCATTTGCAACGCTTCTTCCGGCTGAATGTCATAGTGGCGGGCGAGATTGATAAGGGCAAACAGCCAATCGCCGAATTCGCCGATCAGCTCGTTCCGGCGGACGCCGGACGCTGCCGCGCGGAATTCAGCCATTTCTTCTTCGACTTTTTTCCATATCGGAGCGGCATCGTCCCAGTCAAATCCGGCTTTGGCGGCCTGTTTCTGCAGTTCGTACGCCCGCATCGTCCCCGGCAAGCTTTTTGGAATATCAGCCAAGATCGATTTCGCCCTCTCGCTCCCTTTTTCCTTCTGCTTGATCGCTTCCCAATTCTCAACCACTTGTTCCGCCGTCTCGGCCGTCGCATCGCCAAATACGTGCGGATGGCGACGAATCATTTTGGCCGTCAACGTGCGGATCACGTCATCGATCGAAAACTGTCCACGGTCAGCGCCGATTTGCGCATGAAGCATCACTTGCAGCAACACGTCGCCGAGTTCTTCGACCATATGGTCATCGTCGTTTTCATCAATCGCTTCCAGCAGTTCATACGCTTCCTCTAGCAAATAACGTTTCAATGAGGCATGCGTCTGCTTCCGATCCCACGGACAGCCGTTCGGCCCCCTCAGTGCGGCGATGACGCGGCGCAGCGTCTCAAACCGGTGATAAAGAAGGGATTCATCTTGAACCGGCGGGACATAAACGCTTGTCAAATTGTCGAGCGCTGTCTGCCGGTCTAGTTCGTAGAGTGGCACGCGTTTCACCTGCTCCGCTGTCGTTCCCGCTGCGATGACGATATAGACCGGATATTCGTCGGGAAGCTGTTCCATTAAAGACAGCTTCACATTCGAAGCGACGAACGAATCATAGACTTGGCAAAAGACGGCGTGAAGCGATGGCGACCACTCGTCACCGCGGAAAGCGGTCGCGTCAAGCAATTGAAATCCGTCAACCGGATCAATGCGCAACGCGGCAAACAAAGCATCCAAAAAACTTTGCCCGCCTTCAATGACAACCCGGCAGGCGCCGCTCCGTTCCGCTTCAAACAGAAGCTGTACCGTCTGTTCGGCAACGAGCGGGTGGCCGGGGACGGCGTAAAACACATCGCCGCGCTTCGCTTCGTCCGTCAATCGCTTGGCGATTTCTGCATACACATCGGCAAACTGCCCGTGCTTTTCATACACATCATCAAATGACACAAACGCGATTCCTTCTTCTCTCAGCCCTTTGACAGCCGGGTGTTCCTTCGTTCGCAAAAAGAGCGGATGCGCCCGCTTCAGCTTTCGATAAACGCCGACCGGAAGCTGTTCAAAATCCCCGGCGCCGAGCCCGAAAACATGAATCGTATTCATCGCCACTCACTTTCCTCCTATCCGTAAGCGAAATGAGCTGACAAACGGCAGCGTCGACCATTCCCGTTCAGAAAACGCGCGGCTTTTCACGATGCACGCCACATACACGGCCGCGCCGATGGCGGAGCCGCCAAGCGCTGCGACCGCCGCCCATAGACGTCCGTCGAAAGCAGACGTCAACACCCATAGATAACCTCGGAGCACAATGACCATCACCGCGGCCGCCTTCACGATCGGAAACGCGCAGCGATAGCCGGCGGCCCGGTACTCACGCGGCAACGCCGCGTACAAAAAGGCGGCCATCAGCGCGTAGGCCCCCGTCGTAGCGGCAGCCGCACCAAGCGCCCCCCATAGCGGAACAAACCAATGCATGAGCGCCATTTTTCCCGCCACGCCGATCGCCACTCCAACAGCCGCGACCCGCTCCTTCCCGATTCCTTGCAGGAGCGCTGAAGCGGTCAGCGCGATGGTGGTGAAAAAGACGGAGGCGGACAGCACGGCAAGAAGCAGCGAGCCGTGAGTGTTTTCAAACAACATTTGATTGATCGGGCGAATGAGACAAACGAGCCCGAGCGAAGCACCGGCGCCGATGACGGCGGCAATCCGGATCGCCAACGCCCCATGGGCGGTCGCGTCGTCCGGCCGGCGCGCGCCCGAAATCAACGGGACGAGCGCCAATGAAAACGACGTGCCGACCACCGTGCCGAGCTGAATGAGCGGCTGTCCGCGGTCGTATACTCCTTTCAGCCATTGCCCCTCATTCAGCTTTGTCCCCGCCTCTTTGAGAAGCGGGACGAACAAAAACGAATCAACAAGTGGAATGAGTGTCAACGCCATATTCGTCAAACAGACGAGCGAGCCGGCCGTTAACAGATGGCGGGCAAAACGTCGGGTCAAAGCCGGCGGCGCGGGCTCTCTCCAGCCCTGCGGCCCGCGCTGGACGAGAAAGAAAAGCAAAACGAACAGCGCCGCCACCATGCCGGCGAGCGTGCCAGCTACGGCCGCCATGCCGCAGGCGTAATCGTCGCCGCCGCGCCGCAACACCCAATACGACAACGCTAAAATCGCCGTCACCCGCACCGACTGCTCCACCACCTGGGACATCGCCGTCGGCGCCATGTCGTGCCGGCCTTGAAAATATCCGCGCAGCCAAGCGAGCGGTGGAAAGAGCAAAAAGGAAAAAGAAAGCTGCCGCAAAAGCGGTTCCAGCCGCCGGTCCCCCATCCATAAAGCCACCGTCTCCGCCCCGATATACAACAAAGCAAACAGCGCCGCCCCGATCGCCCCGAGCACGAATAAGGCAGCGCGACCGACAGCGGCCGCCCCCGCCGCATCCGGCACCGCCATTCGTTCGGCAATGAGCCGGGAGACAGCGACCGGATAGCCGGTCAGCGAGAGGGCGACGACGATGCCATAAATCGGGTATACTTGTTGATAAATATAAAAACCGATATCGCCAACCATATTTTGGTACGGAATGCGATACAAGGCGCTCAATAGTTTGGTGACCAAAGCAGCCGCAGTCAAAACGGCCGCTCCTTTCCATGCGTTTCCCACTTTTCTCCTCCTCGATGGCAACGGGCGGGCGACACCGCCCAATGCCACGGCTACGCTCGATATTATAGCGCAACTTTCGTCCAACAGACAAAAACGACGGCCGAAATGCGCAGCAGGAAGCAAAAAAAGGCGCCCCAACCGAGGTTGGGGACGCCTTTCCCTCACAGTTCATTTATTGCTCCATTTGTCGAGCCAAAAAGCTGGCCGCCGTTTCAGCTGCTTTATGTTCCACTTCACCAATGGTTTTCTCGCGCGATAAAATGATGACCGCTCCAATCGGATCGCCGTTGGCGACAATCGGGCCAATCGTGTATGATTTCAACGTTTCTGTCATCCCATCCACAAGCTCGACTTCCCCTTCCTCGGTATGAAGGATGGAATGACGGTCTTCCATGGCTTTTTCCACCAACGGGCTGACGCTTTTGTTCATATATTCCTTTTTCGAAACACCGGCGACAGCGATATACACATCGCGGTCGCAAATGAGCACAGGCTGCCCGAGGCTGTCAAACAGCGCTTCAGCGTACTCTTTGGCAAAGTCGCCTAATTCACTAATCGGCGAATATTTTTTCAAAATGACTTCTCCATCGCGGTCAACAAATATTTCGAGCGGATCCCCTTCACGAATGCGCAGTGTTCTGCGAATTTCTTTCGGAATGACAACCCTTCCTAAATCGTCGATGCGACGAACAATACCGGTTGCTTTCATGCCTTCATATGACCTCACTTTCATCATAGGATTTGAAGGATACTCCGATGAACCCTTGATCATGGGGAATTCACCATTGCTGTCATTAGTATCCTTCATCATCCGCGTTCTATACGTGATGAAAGTGATTTTGGCCATTTTAGATAAAATTGCCCATCCTTCATTATCGCCACATGCAGAAAACGATAAACATGTGAAAACTTTTTCTTGATTATGCCGTCACCGACTTTTCTTGTTCCATCCCGGACAGCCGCCGCAGCGTTCGCTCTAAAATCAACAGCCATTCGTGCGTCTTCATCCCCTTAATATAGAGCACGATTTTCAGCTTGCCTCCGTCCATGCCGAACCCGAACAGGCGCCCATGTTGGCGGCCGATATCCGACAGACGCTGAATCTCCACCGCTTTCGATGACTCTTCTGTAAAGATGATGTCAATTTGCTGCTTATGCTGCTTCAGCGACTCAACGCCCAACTGCTTAGCCAGCACTTTCATCTCAGCGATTTGGAACAAATAGGCGACCTCATCCGGATAATCGCCAAAGCGGTCGACCATTTCTTCTCGCAACGCTTCGACATCCTCAAGCGTCTCGACCGCCTTGAATCGCTTGTACATCTCAATCTTTTGCAACTCATCCGCAATGTATGTGCCCGGAATATAGGCGTCGACTTCGATATCAATGACGACATCCGGCTGCTCATCTTCCCGCTTGATGCCGCGCCGTTTTTCAATCGCCTCTTTCAACATTTGCGAATACAAATCGAATCCGACCGAGTCGATAAAGCCGTGCTGCTCGGCACCGAGAATGTTGCCCGCGCCGCGGATCGACAAATCGCGCATGGCGATTTTAAACCCGGAGCCGAGCTCGGTAAACTCTTTGATGGCTTGCAGCCGCTTTTCCGCTGCTTCGTTGAGCACTTTATCTTTCCGATAGGTGAAATACGCATACGCGACGCGGTTGGAGCGGCCGACGCGCCCGCGCAGCTGGTACAGCTGCGACAGTCCCATCCGGTCGGCGTCATAGACGATGAGCGTGTTGACATTCGGAATATCGATGCCCGTTTCAATGATCGTCGTCGTCACCAGCACATCGTATTGCCCTTCCAAAAACGCCAAAATCGTCGATTCGAGCTCCGTTTCCGACATGCGGCCATGCACGTAAGTGACGCGCGCTTCCGGGACAAGCTGGGCGATTTCTTCCGCTTTCAAGTCGATGTCTTCAATATGGTTGTAAAGGAAAAACACTTGCCCATCGCGGGCGAGCTCGCGTTCAATCGCCTCTTTGACGAGCTCCGGTGTATATTCCATGACATACGTTTGCACCGGGAATCGGTTTTCCGGCGGCGTCTCGATGATCGACAGATCGCGCACCCCGATCATCGACATATGGAGCGTGCGCGGAATCGGTGTCGCCGTTAAGGTGAGCACGTCAATGTTCGCCTTCAGCTGCTTGATTTTTTCTTTATGCGCCACACCAAACCGTTGCTCTTCGTCGATAATGAGCAATCCTAAATCTTTAAACTTCACGTCTTTCGACAGCAGCCGGTGCGTGCCGATGACCATGTCGATCGTGCCGTCTTTTAACCCTTTAATGGTCTCCGCCTGCTGTTTTTTCGTCCGAAACCGATTTAACAGCCCGACGTTGATCGGAAACCCTTGAAACCGTTCGCGCACCGTTTCGTAATGCTGTTGGGCCAAAATCGTCGTCGGCACGAGAAAGGCGACTTGTTTGCCGTCCATAATGGCTTTAAACGCCGCCCGCAGCGCCACTTCCGTTTTCCCGTAGCCGACATCGCCGCAAAGGAGGCGGTCCATCGGTTTGTCGCTCTCCATATCACGCTTGATTTCCTCAATCGAGCGAAGCTGGTCTTCCGTCTCTTGATACGGAAACGCCGCTTCGAATTCGCGCTGCATCTCCGTATCTGGGGAAAACGCATATCCTTTGCTTGCTTCGCGCTCAGCGTACAGCTTGATTAAGTCTTCGGCAATGTCTTGGACGGACGATTCCACTTTCTTTTTGACCTTTTTCCATTCCGTGCCGCCAAGCTTATAAATTTTCGGCTCTTTTCCCTCCGAGCCGACGTATTTTTGCACTTGATCCATTTGGTCGACCGGAACGTACAGCGTATCGCCGCCTTGGTACTGGATATGGATGTAATCTTTATGCACTCCATTGATTTCTAACGTCTCGATGCCTAAATATTTTCCGATGCCGTGGTTCACATGGACGACGTAGTCGCCGACTTGCAGTTCGGCATAGCTTTTGATCCGCTCGGCGTTGGACAGTTTCTGCCGGCGCGCTGGGCGTTTCGCCCGCTTTTTGAACAGCTCTTCTTCCGTGATGACCGCGAGTTTTTGCAGCGGCAATTCAAACCCGGTGTTTAAATCGCCTTGGAGGAGCTGACATTTGCCGTATAGCAGCGCTGCATCGCGCGCGAGCGGCAGCGCGTCAATCTCATAATCTTGAAGCAATGATTGCAGCTTTTTCACGCGCTCGGCGGTCGGCGCCAAAAAAACGACGGCATAGTTCGCCTTTTTCCATCGATCGATTTCCGACTGAAGCAGCGCCATTTGGCCATGAAAGTTTTGCATTTGCCTGCACGTAATATTGACGACATTTTGCGGATGGGTATGCGGCGCATGGCGCAAAAACAAAGACAAATACACTCGTTGCAATCGATGCTTTTGCAACAATTCAGAAAAGGAATGCGAAAGGGGAACGCCATGGATCATTTTTCCGCTCTCGAGCAGGCTCGTATACCATTCGGCTTCTTCGCGTTCCAGCCGCTCCGCTGCCTCTTGAAGGCGGCTCATTTCATCCATGAGGAGCACGCCATCTTCCGGCATATAATCTAGCAAACTGGCAGCCTTTTCATAAAAGAGCGACATATACTTATATTGTTGTTCGACTTCTTGCCCGGCGCGCAGCTGTTCAAGTTCCGCGTGAATCTGCTCGTACATCCGCTGCTTGGCCGACTCGTCTGTTACTTTCTCCAAACTCACCGCAAGCTGCGCTTCAATCCGCTCCACGCCGCGGCGCCGCGTTTCGCCATCGAGAATGATTTCCTCCGCCGGTCCGACCATGATGCGCTCGATTTGCCCTTGTGAACGTTGGTCGTCAGGGGTGAACGTGCGAATCGATTCGATTTCCGTATCAAACAGCTCGATGCGGTACGGCAGCTCGGCGGTCAATGGATAAATATCAAGGATGCCGCCGCGGATGCTGAACTCTCCAGGAGCGGAAACAGTAGCGACCCGCTTGTATCCCATGTCGACAAACAGCTGTTTGTAACGTTCCAACTCAAGCTCTTGTCCGATAGAAAACGTGAACAAATATTGTTTCCAAAGCGACGGCGGCGGCAATAAACGACGCACCCCAGCCACCGGACAGACGACGACCCCTTTTCTCCCTTGCAGCCAATGGTTCATAATTTCTAGGCGCTGTGCCCTCAGTTCCGGGCTGGCCACCGCCATTTCCGCGGCAATAACTTCATTGACCGCATAGAGAAACACTTCGTCCGGCCCGAGCAGCGCAACGAGATCATCATACATTTTTTGCGCTTGAAACAAATTGTGCGCGACGACTAAGAGCGGCCGATCCGTTTCCCGATAGAGGGCAGAAATAAAAACAGACCGGGCCGACCCTGACAGCCCAGCGACAAGCTGTTCCTTTAAGCGGACACGAATCCCTTCGATAATGGTGCGAACATCCTGATTTTCAGCTAAATAGCGATGCAGCGAAAGCACCCCTATTCTCCCTCCTCTCAACGCCCGTTTTGAATTGGCGCAAACGCAAAAACGCTTTGGTCGCCCAAAGCTCTAATGAATAAATTTTTCGTATTGATGCCACTCCGGGTTTCGCGTCAACGCTTCCTGACAGTCTTCACAAATGGTTTTGACATGAATGTCGCCGTTTGGTTCATATGAAATCATGTCAAGCCGTTCTTCTTCGGTGAGATGATGGAAGCCCAACTTTTCGCTGTAGATCGGCATTTGCTCAATCGTTCCCACTTTTGCTCCGCAATGCCGGCAATAGTAATGGAGCGCCATCTGTGACAACCTCCTCACTGGACTGTTCCGCCACAATCGTATACTCACATTGTGCACCAGTTCGGAGGAAAATATTCACTCGTTAAAATCGTTCATGACTTGGGCAAACGGCACGGACAACGCCTGTTCGCACGCGTCGGCTGCCCGCAGCACTGCCGTTTCCACCGCTCCTTGTTCCTCGTCGGTAAAGCGGCTGAGCACATAGTCAGCCACCGGCTGCCCGTTCGTTGGCCGGCCGATGCCGATGCGGATGCGCTTAAACTGTTCCGTGCCAAGGTGTCGAATCAACGATTTGACACCGTTATGACCCCCGGAACTTCCCTTGAGGCGAAGGCGGATTTTCCCCGGTGGAAGGTCGAGGTCATCGTAAATGACGATGATATCGTCGAGGGCAATGCCGTAGTAGTCCATGAGGGGACGGACACATTCCCCTGATAAATTCATATATGTCAATGGTTTGCATAATGCTACTTTTTTGCCGTTAACTACCGCCGTGCCGAACAGGCCGCGAAACTTGGCGACCGTTAACGACACCCCCCAGCGTTTGGCCAGCTCATCAATGACAAAAAAACCGATATTATGCCGGGTTTGTTCGTATTCTTTACCCGGATTTCCAAGCCCAACAAACAGTTTCAATCTTGGCGCCCCTCCCGTTGTATGATACTACAAAAGACGTAACCGAAGCGGTTACGTCTGTCATTCTTCCGGCGTTGTCTCTCTTCCTTCCTCAGCATCAGGACGCCCCGGCTCTTGCTGTTCGCCGCTGTGAATTTCTTCTTCCTGCTGCGGCGGCAAAATCGTGGCGATCACTTCGGAAGGTTCATGGTTAATTTCAAATTGGCCGTTCGTTTGCACGTCGCCAACGGTGATGGTATCGCCGACTTGCAGCCCGGAAATGTCGACTTCAATCGCTGGCGGAATGTTAGCGGGCAAGACGCGGATGGACAGCTCATGCAAGTTTTGCTGGAGCACACCGCCATCTTTGACGCCAGGCGCCTCGCCGATTAAACGCACTTCAACGTCAATATCCACCTCAGTCGATAAGTCGACGGCTTGAAAATCGGCATGGAGCAGCTCGCCGCGCAGCGGATCGCGCTGCATCTCGCGCAGCAGCACCGAGTAATCTTGGCCGCCGACTTTCAGCGTCAGCAGGCTTGTGCGTCCGCCTTCGCGAAGCACTTTTTCCAGCTCAGCGGCGCTGACTGCGATCATTTTGTTTTCGACTTTCTTGCCGTACAAAACGGCCGGAATGCCTCCTTGCGAACGAATACGGCGCAATGTCGAACGTTTTTTGTCTGTGCGTTCTTTCGCTTCCAACACGATCGTCATGTTTCCTCACCTTCCTGAATTAGAATCTATTGATTACTTTATCCTAAAACAAGAAGGGATAAACATGTTTTCGTTGTCAGTCGAACAGGACGCTGACAGACTTCATTTGATAGACGCGCGTGATCGCTTCGGCAATGAGCGGCGCCACCGACAGCTCTACAATTTTATCAATTTTCTTCTCTTCTGGCAAGGCGATTGAATTGGTGACGACGAGCTCTTTAATTTTGGAATTTTGAATGCGCTCAATCGCCGGGCCGGACAACACCGGATGGGTGCAACAGGCGTACACTTCCTTTGCTCCGTGTTCCGCAAGAGCGTTGGCGCCCAACGTAATCGTGCCGGCCGTATCGATGATGTCGTCGATCAAAATGGCCGTTTTCCCCGCCACCTGCCCGACGATGTTCATCACTTCCGCCACGTTCGGCCTCGGCCGGCGCTTGTCGATGATGGCAATCGGCGCCTTCAAGCGATCAGCCAGCTTCCGCGCCCGTGTCACACCGCCATGATCCGGCGAAACGACGACGATATCTTCCAGTTGCTTGCTTTTGAAATAATCGGCTAAAATCGGCACACCCATCAGATGATCGATCGGGATATCGAAAAATCCTTGAATTTGCGGAGCGTGCAAATCAAGCGTAATGACGCGCGACGCTCCTGCCGTCTCGAGCAAATTGGCGATCAGCTTGGCCGTGATCGGTTCGCGCGAACGCGCTTTCCGGTCTTGGCGCGCATAACCGTAATACGGCATCACAATGTTGATCGTACGGGCCGAGGCGCGTTTGAGCGCATCGATCATGATGAGCAGCTCCATTAAATGCTCATTGACCGGTACACTCGTTGATTGAATCACAAATACATCATCGCCGCGGATGCTTTCTTCGATATTAATTTGAATTTCCCCATCGCTAAAGCGGGAAACGGAGCATTTGCCAAGCTCCATTCCCATGACTTCAGCGATTTCTTGGGCGAGTTTCATGTTGGAGTTCAGGGCGAACAACTTTAATTGGTGCTGGCAGTCAGACATGATAAACCTCCATCACGATTTTTTCTTGCCTGGCAGACGGTCCGCATAGTTTTCCTTATTGACCTGCCGCGCCCGGGCAATGGCGAGCGCACGGCCGGGAACATCGTCGGTGACCGTCGATCCAGCGGCGACGTAAGCACCTCGGCCGACGGTAACCGGCGCGATCAAATTCACGTTGCAACCGATAAACGCCCCATCTTCAATTTTCGTGAGGTGCTTGTTGACCCCATCGTAGTTGACGGTAATCGAACCGCAGCCAAGATTCACCTCAGCGCCGACTTCGGCATCGCCGATATAGCTTAAATGCGACGCTTTGCTTCCTTTACCGAATGTCGATTTTTTCACTTCGACAAAATTGCCGATTCGCACGTCATCATCGATTTTGGACAGCGGACGGATATGGGCGAACGGACCGATCGTGACATCGGAGCCGATTTCGCTGTCATGAGCGACGGAATGACGAATCGAGGTGCGATGACCGATCATACAGCGGCTGATTTCCGAATAAGGGCCGATGACACAATCTTCGCCGATCACGGTTTCGCCTTCGATCACGGTGCCAGGGTAAATGACCGTATCGCGCCCAATCACTGCATCAGCGGAAATGTACGTAGCATCCGGATCAACGATGGTCACTCCGTTTTGCATGTGGTGGCGGCAGATGCGGCGGCGCATGAGCCGCTCCGCTTCAGCAAGAGCGATGCGGTCGTTGACGCCGATCGTTTCCTCAAACGACGGCGCCTGATAGGCGGACACTACGCCGCCGTTCGCTTTGATAATCTCAATCACATCGGTTAAGTAATATTCCCCTTGAGCATTGTCATTGGTCACGTTTGTAAGCGCTTGAAACAACGTTTGGTTATCAAAGCAATACGTTCCGGTGTTAATCTCACAAATGCTCTTTTCTGCTTCGCTCGCATCTTTATGTTCGACAATTTTTTCGACATGGCCGGCTTTATTGCGGACAATGCGGCCATATCCAGTCGGATTTTCGGCGATGGCCGTTAACACCGTCGCCTTCGCCTCGGCGTTGACGTGATGTTGGATCAACGCTTCCATCGTTTCGGCGGTAATGAGCGGCGTATCCCCGCAAACCACGATCGTGATCCCCTCAAGGCCGCGCAAGTGCGCAGCCGCTTGCATCACCGCGTGCGCTGTTCCCAGCTGCTCTTCCTGCAAGGCATATTCACACTGGGAGCCAAGCTGTTCTTTCACTTGCTCCGCTCCAAATCCGACGACGACAACCGTTTTTTCCACCCCAAGTTTGGAGACTTGGTCTACTACATGCTGAACCATTGGCTTGCCGCAAACGGGATGAAGCACTTTATACTGCTTTGATTTCATCCGCGTTCCTTGTCCGGCCGCCAAAACGACCGCATATCGATTCATGTGAAAGGCCTCCAATTACCCTTTTATCCATAATTGAATATATATGAATCGGCCTCACTTTTCAAGGAAACAATGCGGTTGCCAAAAAAATAGAGAGCTTGGTGAATTTCACCTCAGCTCCCTCTCATATGTTTACGAAGCGCCCGCTTCTTCAAGTTCTTCTTCCATCTTCCCGAGGCGGTGGTATTCAGCAAGAATCGCCTCTTGGATTTTTCCGCGCGTAGCGGAATTGATCGGATGTGCGATATCGCGGAACTCCCCATCCGGAGTGCGCTTGCTCGGCATGGCAACGAACAGCCCATTGTTTCCGTCAATCACGCGGATGTCATGGACGACAAATTCATTGTCCAACGTGATGGAAGCGATCGCTTTCATCCGACCTTCGGTATTGACGCGGCGTAATCTTACGTCTGTCACTTCCATATCTGCTCACCACCTTTTCCCGATATGAGACTCGGTGTATTAAATTCCACGCATCCGAGCCTTTTCCTGCTTTTTCGAAAAATTTTTTATAAAATTTTCACAGGGAAAAAGTGGTGACCATTTCGTTAGCGAACAAGGGCGACGACTTCAATTTCAACAAGGGCGTCTTTCGGCAGACGAGCGACTTCCACGCACGAACGCGCCGGTTTGTGATTCGGGAAGTATTGGCTGTAAACTTCGTTCATGGCCGCAAAATCGTCCATGCTTTTCAAAAATACGGTTGTCTTGACAACGGTATCGAGCGACGCGCCCGCTGCCTCGAGAACGGCTTTCAAGTTTTGAAACACTTGATGCGTCTGCGCTTGAATATCGCCTTTTACCATTTCACCTTCCGGGGTAAGCGGGATTTGCCCTGAGCTGTAAAACATATTGTTAACGATGATGCCTTGCGAATAAGGGCCAATCGCTTGTGGCGCTTTTGTCGTTTCGACTTTTTTCATCGTTTGTTCCCCTTTCTTGTTTTGGATGATAAGATCGATCAAACAAAGGATTTGTAGTTGCCTTCTTTGACGGCGATGCGCTTTTCCTTCACATCCACCTCGGACAATTTGACGAGCGAAATGTACTCGTCCACCAACCGCTCCTTTGCCTCTTCCGATTCGACGAGCACACCGATGCCGGACACATTTCCGCGAAACTCCTGCAACAAGCTGATCATGCCGTTGATGGTGCCTCCGGCCTTCATAAAGTCGTCGATGATGAGCACGTTCGCCCCCTCCGCCAAACTCCGCTTCGACAAAACCATCGTTTGGATGCGTTTGGACGAACCGGATACATAGTTGATGCTCACCATCGGTCCTTCCGTTGCTTTATTATCATGGCGGACGATGACAACAGGCACGTACAAAAAATGGGCGACGGCGTAGGCGAGCGGAATGCCGTTGGTGGCGATCGTCATGACGACATCTACCGGACGGTCGGCGAAAATCGATGCATAAAGGCGGCCGATTTTATTCATAATCCTTGGGTCGCCAAGAATGTCCGTCATATACAAGTATCCCCCGGGGAGGAGCCGATCTGGGCGCGACAACTGCCCGCATAAATAGGCAACCACCTCGTCCGCTTCCTCGGCGGCCATTTTCGGAATATACTGTACCCCGCCAGCGGCGCCGGGCAGCGTCCGGACCGTTCCGACTCCCTGCTGCTCGAACGTCTGTTTAATGATCGTTAAATCTTCACTGATCGATGATTTGGCCGATTCGTATCGCTCCGCAAAAAACGTCAGCGGAATGAGCTGATGGGGCCGTTCAAGAAGATAATGCGTCATATCCACTAAACGGCCGCTTCGCCTTAGCTTCATAGCCGACCTCCCGAAACCGAATATTATAAATACATTTTAACAAAAATGTACGTTTTTAATCAAGGGAATGCCGTTCACCGAGCAGTCTTACGGCAAATACTTGATCGCAAAAGCCGCGCAACGCGTTGTATACACGCTGCATTCTGGAATCGTGTTCAATCAGGCCGAACACCGTTGGCCCGCTTCCGCTCATCAACACGGCATCGGCGCCAAAGCGCTTCATTTGCTCTTTAATATGCGCGACTTCCGGATATTTTTTTAATGTCACTTCTTCAAGGACATTGCCGACCGATCGGCAAATCGCCGCGTAATCTTGCCGCTTAATCGCCTCCACCATCGCGTCGACATCCGGATGAACGACATGCTCAAGCTCTAGGTTTCGATACACTTCCGCCGTTGACACGCCGATCGGAGGCTTGGCCAATACGACCCAGCACGGCGGCGGAGACGGAATCGGGGTGATGATTTCCCCGCGTCCTGTCGCCACAGCTGTTCCACCGTAAACACAAAAAGCGACATCCGAGCCGATGGTTGCCCCAAGCTCCGCCAGTTCGCGCGTCGTCAGCCCGAGCCTCCAAAGCTTATTCAGCCCGCGCAACGTCGCGGCAGCGTCGCTGCTCCCCCCAGCTAAACCGGCCGCGACCGGAATATGTTTTGTAATCGAAATGGCCACGCCTTCGCGAATCGAAAACGTCTCCTTCAGAAGTTTAGCCGCTTGATACGCCAAGTTGCGGCAATCATCCGGCACAAAACGGTTTTGGGAAACGATGCGAATGACATCTTCCCCGGGCAGCGGAATGAGCTCGATGCGATCGGCCAAATCGATCGTCGTCATCACCATTTTCACTTCATGATAGCCGTCCGGCCGTTTATATAGAACATCAAGCGATAAATTGATTTTCGCCGGCGCCTTGATCGACAATCCCACTCCATCTTCACCTACTTCCACGCGCATTCACCAATGGACCTAAACCCTCTGCGAGCCACACCCGCCCCGACTTTTTCCGTCAATCCATTTTACCATATTACCACGTCTTGACGACGCCGCCAAATCATAATTTTATGTATGCAAAAAAAGGGCGCCCCTTTGATTGGGGACACCCCCGCCGCAGCCCGCCGCCGATGCTATTCCGTTTTTCCAGCCAGCTGACGTTCCGCCCGTTCAATTGCCAATTTCACCATGTTTCCTGCGTCTTTCGCACGGATGGCGCCCCATCCTTCGCGCTGCACGACATCATAAAAGCCTAGCTCTTTCGCCAGCTCTTCCTTTAAGCGTTGCGACATCACTCCACGGCGTCGACCCAATGTCAGCAACCCCTTTCTCCGTTCAGTGGCGCAATGGCACGAAATGTTTCGCAATCCTCAGGCGAACTCGTCAGCTGATTTCCTACGGCTGAGAAAAAGACGGCTTTCTGCGGCAGTTTTAGTATGAAAAGAAGAGGGTCGCTTTATGTCTGGCAATGGCAGGGGAACCCGCTGCGCTTCAACAGCGTCAACGTGACAACGTCGTCCATTCGTTCGTTGCGATTTCGCGTCAATGAAGCGAATGGTTTTTCCCCCGCCTTCTAAGAGGGCGGTGATGTAAGGGGAAATACTGCTCTTCGACAGTGTTTCCCAAACCGAAAAACGTGGCAGCGTCATCATTTCATTCGTTGTGATTTCTCCCCGATCGAACGCAGCCTTCTAGGCCGAACCGCGCTTTTTCCGCGGCAAAACAAAAAGCAGCAAACAAACGTTGTCTACTGCCCCCCTGCTTGCTCGTCATCCCAAAACGTCAACTTGACTGTCTCTGTCAATACATCAGCGTAACTAAACGAGACCCGTTCAAACGAGTTTTCTTTTTGATCCAGTTCAATGACAAATACCGATGGGTATGTTTCCGCCAAAATGCCGCAACGCTCAATCATTTTTCTGCGTCCGCCGTTGGCCCGCAGCGTCAACCGTTTCCCGATATTAGAATCCAGCGTTTTTTTAATATCGGATAAAGTTTTTGGCATTCGTCATCCACCTCACTGGTTGCAATTATAACAAAATTGGTCCTGAAAGTCAAAAAATAATGATTATATCAGTGTGTTTTTGTTTCTGTCAATGCATATTTTTCTACAATATCCTTCTTTTTATGTACCTCATGGAACTTTTTGTAAAAAAATGCGACAAAAGATAGAAAAAACCGCCCATCAACCGTGGCGGTTTTCCTCGCGATTCGCAATAAGGCGAAACGGCATGCCGGTGCGAAGAACGCCTTTCGTTTCAACACCTCCCAGCCCCTTCTCCCCGGTCAACGTGTTGCGAAGCACATCCCATACATCGACGGTCTCTGTAAACGGCGTCAAACTAAGCCGTGAAACAATATAGACCGGATCAAGGGCGTGAATGTTCACCCTTGCCGGCGAACTGGCGAAATTGGCACCAGCCCGGATGAGCGACTCAAAGTGGGACTGGCAGGCTCCGGCAAAAATAATCAGCTGGTCCAAGTGGGGAATTTTTTTGCGCGCTTCTTTGACGGTTTGCACAAAATGGCGCGAATGGCGGTAGGCTTTTAAATCGTTTACGCCCCCTTTTGATTTCGAATATGAATCATGGCCGGTGATGACCAAAATATCCGGGCGAAACTGCTCAATCAGATGGCCCACCGCCTCCGGCATTTCGCTCTCCTCGCAGTAAACGCCATGCACCGGCACCCCAATCCGCTCGTATAAATCTAAACATTTGCGCAAATATAACGGGTCACCGTCCAAATGGAGAACGCGCCCTGGAATTTGAAAAAAATCTTTCTCCACCCGGTATCCACCCGTTGCCCGATACTCCACTTTTTGCTTCATCGCTTGATAGTCTTGGCGAAACAAACGGTAAGACTGTTCAATCCATTCCCGTTCCCGTTTTTTGCGTTCTTGCTGCTCCCGCTCGTCGATCACAACGAGATCGCTGCACGGCGCGTCAGCAACAAGGCGGACATCTTCGCCATACAAAATCGCTTCTCGTTCGCCGTTTTTTTCTTTAATATCGATGACCCGAAACAATACATCGCATTGATAAGACTTGCGCGCAACAATATCGCCGATTTGAATGACGTCCATCCCCGCTCACTCCAATGCATGATCGTTGTCATCCATACGATATGCAAGGACGGACAATAGGTGATAGCCGCGCACTTCTATCGGGCGCCAGCCTAACGGCACCCAACGAAGGCAAGGGCAAAACGATGGGCGGGCCCAAATCGGGAACGAACTGCTTTTAGAAGGCTGATGATTGAATCGCGCAACCGCTTCTCCGAATCGTTTCTCAAGTAAAAAAACTTGTTGCCTCAACCTCTATGTTCGCGCGCCCCATCATCGATCAAAGCAAACAGCGGTTTTTCACCAACCTTTTAGGCAAAAAGGGGCGCCAGTTCGTTGCTCAATGAGGCGAACTCCGCCATGTCGAGCGTTTCGCCCCGGCGGCGCGGGTCAATGCCTGCAGCGACAAGCGCCTGTTCAATGAGCCCTTTTTTCTCTTTCCCACCCGGCAAATTGTTCACTAAATTGTTGAACAACGTTTTGCGGCGTTGGGCGAAGCTGGCCCGCACCACTTGAAAAAACGTCTCTTCGTCGGAGACGTCAACAGGAGGGGCAGACCGCTTCGTCAGGCGGATGACGGCGGAATCGACGTTCGGCTGCGGCATAAAAACCGTGCGCGGCACCGTCATCACAACTTCCGCCTCGGTGTAATACTGCACGGCAATCGTCAGCGAACCGTAATCTTTCGTTCCTGGCTTGGCGGCAAGCCGGTCAGCGACTTCCTTTTGCATCATCAAAACCATGCCGCGGATCGGCAGCCGTTCGCTGAGCAACTTCATGAGAATCGGCGTCGTCACATAATATGGCAAGTTGGCGACGACCATTCGATCGCTGACATCGGCCAATTGTTCCGCGATCACCGCGTGCAAATCCGCCTTCAGCACATCTTGATGAATGATGCGCACATTTTGATAAGGGGACAACGTGTCGGCCAAAATCGGCAATAAGCGGCCATCAATTTCAAAGGCAATCACTTTTTTCGCCCGCCGCGCCAACTGTTCGGTGAGCGCCCCGATGCCCGGCCCGATTTCAATGGCGCCCGTGTCGCTGGAAACGCCAGCCGCATCGACAATCTTTCGCAAAATGTTTGCGTCAATCAAGAAGTTTTGCCCGAGACTCTTTTTCAGCGAAACGCGATACCGCTCCAAAATCGCTTTTGTTCGCCCCGGTGTGGCAATATCTTTATGCATCGCCTGCCTCCTCCTGTATGACTTGTGCCAGCGCGTCATAGAAAGCGGCCCGGGAAATGCGAAACACTCGGAGCCGCTTATGAAACTGCCGACCGTTCGCATAGCCGATTTTCAGCTCCTCCCCAAGACGCTGCCGACGCCGGCGTGCCATATTGCCGCCGACCAATCCCGCTTCGACCAGTTCAGTGAACGTAATTTCTTCTTTCCAATCCGCTGCTTCCTCATACACGTTGGCCAGCGCCCGCCGGATATCGTCAGGGGACGCGTGTTCCACCCCTATCCCTTTCCCGTTTTTCGCTTTCGCCGCCTCGCGCGGCAAAAACGCGTGCTTGCACCCCGGCACCTGCTCGGCAATCGTGCGGCGAATTTTTTCACCCGGGAAATCGGGATCGGTAAAAATAATCACGCCGCGGCGTTCTTTCGCCAGCCTGATCCGCTCAATCACGTCCGCACCGATGGCCGCCCCATTGGTTTCAATCGTATCGGCGTCAACGGCGCGCCGAATGGCCGCCGTATCATCTTTTCCTTCTACGACAATCACTTCTTTCACTTTCATCATAATCATGGCAGAAACGACGGAATAAGGTTCATCACCACAACGCACCAGCCTTCTAGAAGGGCGGCGAAAAACCGCTGTCACACGCGAATCGGCGGTATGTTCATTTAGAAAAGAAAACTGATTCTGCAATGTTTCTCTAATTGAGAAACAAATGGAATCAGTGCGTTTTGCACTAACTCACCGGCCTTCTAGATTCGGCGTAAGGGCGGATGATGTGTCCTTGCGGATGCCCAGATCGATCGTTGGTGAAAAACCTTGGAATAAGAGCTTTTTCCTATTTCTGCACGGCCTCCTTTCCGGTAAAATAAGCAATAGAATGCGCCGCTGCTTGTTCTTCCTTGATGTTTATTTTTTCAATTCCATCGAAACTTTTTTCCACATCAACCGTCTAATTCATTAGAAGCAGCAAGGCGCGCGGCGTCTTGGCACAATGCCATTATAACGAAAAAAAGCAGAGGGGAAAAACCCCTCCGCTGTGCCCCAGCCCGTCTTATGGCAATACCCGTATTTTCACGCGTTTTCTGCCCCAACGAAACGCATCCGACCGATCCGGGAAAAACACATCGATTTTGTATCCACGGATGCCAGAACCGGTGTCAGCGGCAATGGCGTATCCGTATCCTTCCACGTATACTTTCGACCCGAGGGGGATGATGGACGGGTCGACTGCAATCACTTTGGCGGAAGGATTTTGTCGCAGGTTGACGCCTGTGCTTGTGATGCCTGAACATCCTTCGCAATAGGCGGTATAGGCGGTGGCGGTGACGTAAAACTCCTTCGCAGCGGTATCATCCGCGCCGCGCGAGGATGGCCGGTCGGATAACGTCCACCGTGGGGGCATGGCTTTCGTGCCGATGGCGATGATGCGCGCCTTGCTTTCTTTTACCGTTCTGGCAGCAACCAGCCGGCGCGCCGTTTCCTTTCCATTTTCCAACGTTACCTCGTACGTTTTTTGCACTTTGCCTTCCTCCCCAAGTGCAATGACGCGCCGCTCTCCTTTTGGCAGCGAATCGTCCCGCTTTGTCACCACGGCAAAATCAATCGGCTCTTCCACTACATCGGTGACTTTTTTGACCCGAACAATGCGAATGGTCATTGGCTCTCTGACCGTTTCCTGCAAGGAGGGTTCGATGCGATCGAGTTGCCCTAGCTGAATTCCTTGCTGCTTCAAAAAGTCAGCGACCGTAGTCGAAGTGGTCCATGCCTGCTGCTGTTTGCCGCCGACATCAATGCGGACGGGGAACGCTTTTTCAACGCCGATCTTCATGCCTTTTTTAATTTTGGCTGAGAGCGACGGCGTAATTTTGTCATGCGGACCGACCGTCACGTGCTGCAAACGGAGCAGCTCCGCGACCGTATCGGCCGTCGTCCAAATCGTTTTCTTTTCCCCATTGACCGCCAACGTTACTTCCTTGCTCGCTTCCCAAATAATGTGCAAATCGTCAGTGATCGGTGTATCGAGCGATGGATAAACGTAATCCTCCTTGCGCGGTTCAATGTGCTGCTCAGCAAGCAGCTCCTTCACCGTTTGCGCATGCGTGCGAATCTCCCGCTTTTCCCCATTGGCGGTCAGTGCCACATCATCTTTGGCCATCTCATAGCTGGCCACTCCTGTTGTCGCGGAGATGGCGAGAAATCCTCCCGCTGTGACCGTCACGTTTTTCCTCCATAAGTCCAGCCATTTCCTCCCGTTCGGCAACATCAGACGAAACGCCTCCTTTTCCTCCTGAAATTCCCCTCTCCCTCTAACATGTACGCGCGAGCATACTCTATTATGCAGAAAATTCAGTGAAAAAGGAAGGAAGACTTGTCGACACGCCGTTGTTCCATCTTGGCTGAATATGTCGAACGGATTCCTTTTTCCTTCTTTTTTGACAAGCCTCCCCAACATTCGATGCCTTATTTTATCGGTCTATGGCGAACAATTTTTTGGCATTTTCCGCCGTTGTTTCTGCTACTTCGTCAAAGGAAACACCTTTGATTTCGGCGATGGCTTCGGCGACGTATTTGACATAGCTCGGCTCATTCCGTTTGCCGCGGAAAGGGTGAGGCGTTAAATATGGGCAATCGGTCTCGATCAGCAAATGGCTGAGCGGGATTTCCTTTGCCACTTCCTTCGGTTTTTTCGCGTTTTTAAACGTGACCGGTCCGCCAAGGGAAATGAGAAAATTCATGTCCAAGCACCGCTTCGCCACTTCAACGCTGCCGCTGAAACAGTGCATGATCCCGCCGACTTCGGCGGCGTTTTCCTCCTGCAAAATATCTAAAATATCCGCTGTCGCTTCGCGGTTATGGATGATGATCGGCAATTTCACTCTTTTGGCCAGACGAATTTGCCGGCGAAACACATCCTTCTGCACGTCTTTCGGCGAGCGATCCCAATGGTAATCGAGCCCCATCTCGCCGAGCGCCACCACTTTCGGATGGGCCGCCAGCTGTTCAATCATCTGCAAATCGTCATCCGTCATATCGATCGCATCCACCGGGTGCCAGCCGACCGCCGCGTAAATAAACGAATGCTGTTCAGCCAGCTCGATCGCTCGGGCAATCGTCGGCCGGTCAAACCCAACGACGACGATATGGGAAACCCCTTCAGCGCGGGCGCGTTCGATGACTTGTTCGACATCTTCCTTGTACTGGACCGCATTCAAATGGGCATGCGTGTCAAAAAGCATACGATGACCCTCTTTTCCACTTTGATGTTAAGTGTAGCATAGAAATTGGTTACATACGTCACAATTCATTAACATTTCCATTACAAAACAACGACAAGGAGGTGTCAGGCGCGACACCCCCCAGCCATCACTTTATTTTCGTTCCGTTTGGAACATGGCGGTCAACCGTCGCCAAGGAAAACTCCGCGCCGCTGCCGCCGGCCAAAATCATTCCTTCCGACCATTCGCCGCGCAGTTTGGCCGGTTTTAAATTAGCGACACAAATGACCTTTTTACCGACGAGTTCTTCTGGCTTGTAAAATTCCGCGATGCCGGAGATCACTTGCCGTTTCTCACCGCCAAGATCCAGCTCGAGCTTCAGCAGCTTGTCGGCGTTTTTCATCCGTTCGGCGCGCACGACTTCGGCCACGCGCAAGTCGACTTTGGCAAACTCATCGATGGAAATTTCAGCGGTCTCAGCGGTTGGCGTTTCCGCTTTGGCCGGTTCACCGGCCGGTTTGCCGCCTTGCATATGCGCCTTAATGTACTCGACTTCCGCCTCAATGTCCAAGCGCGGGAAGAGCGGCTCACCTTTTTGCACCTTCGTTCCTTCCGGGATGAGGCCGAAATCGTACAGGCTGTCCCATTCTTTCAATGAACGGTCATGGATGCCAAGCTGAGCAAGCAGACGCTCCGGCGTGCGCGTCAAAAACGGTTGCAACAAAACGGCCGTATGGCGGAGCGACTCCGCGAGGTGAGCCATGACGGAAGCGAGCTCTTCCCGTTTGCTTTCATCTTTGGCCAATGCCCACGGTTGCGTTTCATCAATGTATTTGTTCGTGCGACCGATCAGCTGCCAAACGCAAGCAAGAGCCACCGAAAACTCCATCCGCTCCATCGCCTCTTCATATTGTCGAACCACCTCACGCGCCGTTTGCGTCAGCTCTTCGTCAAACGGCGTCTTCGGCCCGCGGTACGGCGGAATGGTCCCGGCGAAATATTTTTCAATCATCGCGACAGTGCGATGCAATAAATTGCCTAGGTCATTGGCCAAATCGTAGTTGATGCGCTCAACGAATCCTTCCGGGGTGAATACACCGTCCGAACCGAACGGCACTTCCCGCAGCAAATAATAGCGGAGCGCATCGAGCCCATACCGGTCAATGAGCGTCACTGGGTCAACGACATTGCCTTTCGATTTCGACATTTTTCCGTCTTTCATGAGCAGCCAGCCATGGCCGAACACTTTTTTCGGCAGCGGCAAGCCGAGCGCCATCAACATAATCGGCCAATAAATCGTATGGAAACGAACGATCTCTTTGCCGACCAAATGAACATCGGCCGGCCAATATTTGCGGAACTTCTCGTCATCGTCCGTACCATAGCCAAGCGCGGTGATGTAGTTGGCGAGCGCATCGATCCAGACGTAAATCACATGCTTCGGATCGCCGGGCACTTGAATGCCCCAATCAAACGTTGTCCGCGACACAGCCAAATCTTCAAGCCCCGGCTTAATAAAGTTGTTGATCATCTCGTTTTTCCGCGACTCTGGCTGGATAAAGTCCGGATTTTCCTCGTAATATTGAAGCAAGCGGTCGACGTATTTGCTCATCCGGAAAAAGTACGACTGCTCTTTCACTTTTTCAACCGGACGGCCACAGTCCGGGCAGTTGCCGTCGACAAGCTGCCGCTCGGTGTAAAACGATTCGCACGGGGTGCAGTACCAGCCTTCATACTCGCCCAAATAAATATCGCCTTGTTCGACAAGGCGGGCAAAAATGGCTTCCACTACTTTTTTATGCCGCTCCTGCGTTGTCCGGATGAAATCGTCATAGGAAATATCAAGTTTTTTCCATAGCTCCTGAATGCCGGCGACGATTTCATCAACGTATTGCTGCGGCGTCACTCCTTTTTCCTCCGCCTTGCGCTGAATTTTTTGCCCGTGCTCATCGGTGCCGGTCAAATACATGACATCGTATCCGCGCATCCGCTTATAGCGCGCCATCGCGTCCCCCGCCACCGTCGTATACGCATGCCCGATATGCAAGCGATCGCTTGGGTAATAAATCGGCGTTGTCAAGTAAAACGTCTTTTTCTCCATCAACAGGCCCTCCCTCGTACTGTTGAGCACAAAAACCCCCGTCCGGCGACGGGAGCGGCGTTACTTCTATTTTACATAATTTTTTCATTGCTACAAAAACATCTATTTCTCCTTGACGAAAAAAATATACCCGAGCGCTCCAAAATACCGTCCTATTTTCTATCATCACCCCCTGAATTTATTATATAAAGATAAGATTTTTGCAACCAGCATCATTCGTTCTCTTTTTGGCGGCTCCGAGATGGATAACGCCCAAATTCGCGGACAATCTTCTTTTCCCATTGTCGACACGATCAGGGCCGATGCCAATCCGCCTCAGAAAACGCGCTTTCCCCGATCAGCAAATCTTTTTTTGAAATAACAAAATACATTTTTTTTAAATTTTACATATTAAAGGATTGACGCTTAATGGAAACACTGATATGATTAGGGTGTAGGAACTTGTCGAATATTGACGAATAAACGACAAAACTATTCTATTTGGAGAGGAGAACCGAGACAATGAAATCGACAGGAATTGTGCGTAAAGTGGATGAGTTGGGTCGTGTCGTCATTCCGATTGAACTGCGCCGCACCTTGGATATTAACGAAAAAGACGCCTTGGAAATTTACGTTGACGATGACCGCATCATCTTGAAAAAATACAAACCAAACATGACGTGTGTGGTCACAGGAGAAGTGTCGGACGACAACTTTAAACTGGCTGGCGGAAAGATCATTTTGAGCCGCGAAGGCGCAGAAATTTTGCTGCAAGAAATCCAACAACAATTGGAAACGGCCGCTGGCAAAGAAGAATAAGGTAAGAGTTTCTCTGGTTTCAGAGAAACTCTTTTTTTTCTCGCTGTTGGTGATAGGTTTGGTAAACGTCACGTTTCGACATATTTCGGTCATCGGCCGCTTGTTTGACCGCTTCCTTGAGAGAGAGGCGATGTTCGCGAATATAATAATCGACATGTTCGACAAGCGAAAGCGGCTGCCACCACGCTTCCCCGGCTTGGCCCTCCTCTTTTTCGCCCGTTCCTCCCTCCACGATCAAACAAAATTCCCCGCGAATGTCCGCCGTCTCCACCCAAGCAACTGCCTCGCTCAAATCGCCGCGAATAAACTCTTCAAACCGTTTCGTCAGCTCACGGCCAATGGCGATGCGCCGCTCGCCAAACATTTCGTACATCAGGGCAAGCGTTTCCTTCAAGCGATGAGGGGCTTCATAAAAAATAAGCGTCTCCGTCGCCGCCTGTAACGACTGCAGCTGTTCCCGCTTCTCTTTTTTTGTCCGCCCCAAAAAGCCGACGAACAAAAAGCGGTCCGTCGGCAGCCCGGAGGCGACCAATGCGGTCAAAGCTGCATTGGGGCCGGGAAGCGGAACAACGGAACAGCGCTCAGCGAGCGCCGCCGCGATCAGCTCATACCCCGGGTCGGAAATACCCGGCATGCCCGCATCGCTCACCAACGCGACCGTTTTTCCTTCTTTCAACCATTCGACAAGCTGCCGGCCGCTGGCGTACTTATTATGCTCATGATAGCTCACAAGCGGCGTATGAATGTCGAAATGGGCGAGTAGCTTTTTCGTCTGCCTCGTGTCCTCCGCAGCGATCACATCCACCTCCCGCAGCGTTCGTACCGCACGAAACGTCATATCTTCCAAATTGCCGATCGGCGTCGGAACGACATACAGCGTTCCCCGTTTTGGCGATTCGGCAAAACTGGTTTGTCGCCAAAGCATTCTGTTCCGCCCCTTTACCATCGTGATGAAAGACCGCCTGTCAATCGAGCCCGGTTACGAAATGATGCCGGATAAGATCCCCTTGATCTCCTCAGTATATTCATTATCCTCGCCGTAAACGACCAGCGGTGGCAGCACCTTTACATCCGGACTCGCATCTTTCGTTCCTTCGATTAAAATCATGTTGGCCTCTTTCCCGGCTTTGGGATAAACAAAACGAAGCCTCTTCGGTTCCAGCCGGTATTGGCGCATCAACGTCACCAAATCAAGGAGACGCCCCGGTCGATGGACGAATGCCGCCTTGCCGCCTTGCTTCAACAACTGGCTGCTGATACGAACGACGTCTTCCAATGTACAATAAGTTTCGTGGCGAGCAATGGCCATATGTTCATTTTTGCTGAGCTCATCTTTGCCGACCATCGGAAAATACGGCGGATTGCACGTAACAACATCATATCGGCTGTAACCGATGCGTGACGGCGCCTCTTTAATGTCGCCATGAATGATGCGAATGCGATCTTCCAGCCCGTTGTACCGCACGCTTCGCCTCGCCATGTCGCAAAGCCGTTCTTGGATTTCCATGCCGATGATCGTCCCTTTTGTTCTCCGGCTCAACAACAACGGAATGACCCCATTGCCAGTACATAAATCGACAATCTCTCCCTTTTGAATCGGCATATAGACAAAATGGGCGAGCAGGACGGCATCAAGGGAGAAGGAAAATACGGATGGACTTTGAATGATGCGGAGCTCCTCATTGAACAAATAATCGAGCCGTTCATCTTCGCGCAGTTCCACCGTCATACATCTTCCTCCATTGAAAAAATAACCTTTCCAAAGCGGAAAGGATGGCGTTGCTTTTATTTTTTGTTTAAAAACGACAAACAAAACAAACAATCACCATCTGTGCGGACACTTCCATAATGGACATGGCAAATGTGGAACCCCTCTTGGTAAAGGCGAGCTAAATTGTCATATCCTTCACCGATGTCGATCAACTTTTTGCCATGTTTCGCCCCTTTCCGCCTTCCCTCTTCCCACGCCTCCGACAGCTCTTCGAGGCGCCGGCGCAAATGGGCATTTTCGATCTGGAGCTGATGGTTTTCCTCCAACAGCTCCGCAACCCGTTGTTTCAACTGCACAAGCTCGCGGTAAAAATGGCTGAGCTGCTCTTCCATGTTCGTTACCGATTGAAACACTTCCTGTTTATCTACTTTTTCCACCTAGCCCCACCCCAACTTAATCTGCCGCTCGAATGGACAGCGTTCCGTTCTTCATCAACTCATCCAGCGTATACTCAACAACCCGGCCGTGTTCCGGCAGTTCGATTTGCAGCACCCGCTCTAGAATGTTCAAACCGACCACTTTGCCAAACCCGTACGGTGTCTCGACGTATTCCCCTAAATCCGGGAGCTGTTCTTTCGCCGTTTCATACTCTTCGCTCTCGTATTTCAAACAACACATCAACCGTCCGCACAATCCGGAAATTTTCGTCGGATTGAGCGACAAGTTTTGGTCTTTGGCCATTTTGATCGACACCGGCTCAAAATCGCCAAGAAATGTCGAGCAGCAAAGCATGCGGCCGCACGGTCCGATGCCGCCGAGCATTTTCGCTTCATCGCGCACCCCGATTTGCCGCAATTCGATGCGCGTGCGGAAAATCGATGCCAAATCTTTCACCAGCTCGCGAAAATCAACCCGTCCGTCTGCTGTGAAGTAGAAAATCACTTTATTGCGGTCAAACGTGTATTCCACATCGACAAGCTTCATTTCCAGCCCATGCTCTTCCACTTTGCGCAAGCAAATATCATACGCTTGCCGCGCCGCCTTTTTATTTTCTTCCACGATCCATTTGTCTTTTTCATTCGCGACACGAATCACCTTTTTAAGCGGCAGCACAATATCGTTTTCATCGACTTGTTTATTGGCGATAACGACTTTGCCATACTCAATCCCGCGAGCCGTTTCAACAATGACAAATTCGCCGACGGGAATGACAAAATCGCCTGGATCAAAATAATAAATTTTCCCCGCTTTTTTAAAACGGATGCCGACGACTGTATACAACCGTTCTCCCTCCTTTACCGCTTTAATTGAAGAGCGAGCTGCTCGACAAGCAGCACCGTGCTCATATTCGTTGTATGGAAACGCGCCTTCGCTTGCAAAATGGCTTCCATGCCGTCCAAAATCCGACGCTGCGGGCAAGTGAGCGCCCATTGCTGCAAACGTTCAAGTTGGTCGCTGTATAACAAGCCGTCCGTCTGTCCGGCCTGGATATGCAACAAATCGCGATACAGATAGAAAAGCAACTGAAGTCCCAAGTCAAGCTGATGTTTTTCGGAAAAATGCGGAATCCAGCGGTCATTCACAAAAAACAGCAGCTGTAGCTCCGGTTTGCTGAGCATCTCGTATAATTGTAGCACTACTGTTCGAGCCTCGGCAAACCAACGATCTTGGCTGAGCGCCAACGCCTCGTCATCGCTGTTTGTCAAATGGGCAGCAAGCAATGCCAACGGCAACGGCACCCCCTCGCCGACAAGCTGATCGGCGAGTTCCGATGGCGGCAACGGCCGAAACGAAAACACTTGGCAACGGGAAATCACCGTTTCCAGCAGGCGGTGATATTGTTCGGTCAGCAACACCGCCACCGTTCCCGGATGCGGTTCCTCCAAAAACTTTAGCAGGCTGTTGGCGGCGCTTGTCGTCATTTGTTCAGCGTGCTCCACAATGTACATTTTTTTATCCGACTCGACCGCCGTTTTTGTAAACTCTCGCTGCAGCCATTCAATTTGCTCTTTTTTGATCGTTTCCCCATCCGGACTGATCACCCGCACATCCGGATGATTGCCTGAATCGATGCGACGGCAGTTGCGGCATTGAAAACATGGAAAGACGCCAGACGGGGACAGGCAAAACAAACTTTTGGCCAGCAGGAGGCTCGCCGCTTTTTTTCCTGTCCCTCGCCGCCCTTCAAACAGATAGGCATGGGAAATCCGTCCCTTTTCAAGCCCACTTTGCAGCATTTTCGCCACGACCGGCTGCCGCTTCGCTAACTGTTCCCACCGCATCGTCATCACTCTTTTCCCCTTTTTCACTTTCTATTCTATCATGTCCGCTCATCATCATCACGGCCGGATTCATGGAAATCACGCTTTCATCTTCCTTTCAGGCGAGCGAGCACCACTGCTGCCGTTTCAGCGAAAACATCATCAAGCGAGCGGCTCGCATCAATAACAACAATCCGATCGGCAAATCGCTCAACCAACCGCCGATACCCTTCCCTTACTTTATCATGGAAAGACAACGCCTCAAGATCAAGCCGATTGACCTCTCTCGCATTGTGTCGAATTCGCTCGAGTCCAATGCGCGGATCAAGATCAAAGTAAATCGTCAAGTCCGGCATATGCCCGTCAATGGCAAACTCGTTGATTTTCCATACTTCTTCGATGCCAAGACCGCGGGCAAATCCTTGGTAAGCAAGAGAGCTGTCAACGAACCGGTCGCAAAGAACGATGCACCCGGCTTCAAGCGCCGGAACAATCCTTTCCAGCAAGTGCTGCCTTCTCGCTGCTGCATACAACAGTGCCTCCGTGCGCCCATCCATTTCCGTGTACTCGCGGTTTAAAATGAGCGAACGAATCGCCTCAGCGATGCGGACCCCTCCAGGCTCTCTCGTTGTTAAGACGGCCCTGCCCTGCTCCCGCAAAAACCGTTCGAGTTTGCTGATTATCGTCGTTTTCCCGGCCCCCTCCGGCCCTTCAAACGAAAAAAAGCATCCGTTCATCGTCGTCGCCTCCTTTCTACCCTTCCCATTCGTATACAACGAGCTTCCCTTCCCGGAGCTGGCTTCCTCCTTGCCAATGCGCTCGATGGCGGAGAAGTTCACGAATTCGCGCAATATGGATCGAACCGACCCGCTCCCCAATCCAAACGAGCGGCACCCCCGGAGGGTATGGGATTACCGTTTCCGCCGCCACACGCCCTTCCGCTTCCTCTAAAGACACCGCCTTTTTCCGTGCATGACGCAATTTCTCGTACGAAACGACACTTGACAATGGCGAATCGGACAACATGAACGAACCAAACGTCGGCTCCTCGCCTGTAGGCAATTGCCGCCATGCCCGCTTCATTCGTTCTGCTGCTTCACGAAGACGCCCTGTCGCCGCCAACGGACAAACAAGCAACACATTGAACGGATCAGCCAGCTCGGCAAACACTCCTTGACGCTCGAGCTGTTGCTGCAGTTCATACCCTGTCAACCGACAGCGCGTCTGCACCGTCACCTTTAACAAATCGGTCTGCACGCCAGACTGCTGCGATGACACCACGGCCACTCCATCGATGTCATCTATGACAGCCTTCAATTCTTCCACTTCAGCAACGATCGCCGCCACATCGTCTTTCGTAAGTTCCGCCACATAGTTTCGCGCTAAGTCAAGCGACGCCATAATCGGATAGGACGGGCTGCTTGACTGAAACAGTTGCAAAAAATATTTCAACCGCTCGATATCAACCTGTTCACTGTTCACGTGCAAAAAAGCCCCCATCGTCATGGCGGGCAGCGTTTTGTGCGCCGATTGTACGACGATATCAGCGCCGCATGCCAACGCTGGTTTAGGAAACGGGCAACCGGCGACAAAGTGGGCGCCATGAGCCTCATCCACCAGTACAGGAATGCCCCGTTCATGAGCCAAACGGACAATCTCTGTCAAATCAACGGCCATTCCATAGTAATTCGGGTTGGTCAGCACAATGGCAACCGCATCGCTATGCAACGCCAACGCTTCTTTGATGCGATCGGTGCGAACGTGGGAGGCGACACGCACATGGGTGTCAACTTCCGGTGAAAGAAGAACTGGAGTCGCTCCCATCAGTTGCAGCGCATGCATAATCGACTTATGGCAGTTGCGTTGCACAATCACTTTCTGTCCCTTTTCCCGACATACAGCGGCGATCATAGCCAAATTTCCTGCCGTTGATCCGTTCACAAGAAAAAACGTCTCCCGGGCGCCATACAGCTCAGCTGCTAACGCCTGCGCCTCGGCAATGACCGACTCCGGATGATGCAAATCATCAAGTCCAGCAATCTCCGTAGCATCCAATGCCAATAACGGCAGAAACATAGTCTTCGCTTTTTTTGAGAACACCGTCCCATATTTATGGCCCGGCACATGGAAGGAAACCGGACGCTGTGTCCAATGATGCATGAGGGCATCATATAAAGGCGTTCGTGACTGATCCATCATCAACCTCTTCCTTTTCATCTAAAAACATGAAATGCATCATCTTTCCCGTCCCCCGCTTTGATCAACAGGGACACTTCTTAGAAGAAAACAAGAGCGGCCGTACTTTTCTCAAAAAACGTTCGCGACCACGTTTTGTTCTCTATGCTAGCTGAAAATGACCGACCAAGGCACCGTTTTCTCAAGAAGAAACCGTTCTCGCCAAAGAGGAACGAGGGTGAATACTAAGAATAATAGTAACAAGTCTAGTACGCCCATACAAGAAAAATAGGCCTGATACACAAAACAGGCCCTTGTTATGAATAAATTTTCGATATGAACATTTTTCGCAGCTGCTGCACATAAAATGAATAATTCGGATCATCGGGATCCGTCTGTACGATCGCCTTGTTGCAATCTAGACAAAGAAAATGGCCGAAAAGAAAAATGCCTTCCTTTTTTTCCTGTTCACATACAAGGCAAACCGCCTCACGCTGATTTCCGCCTGCCGCCGACGCTCTCACACTCTCCACCTCCCATCCTCTATGTTTCCCCCATTTCTACCGTTCTATACTGCTAGCAGTTGAAAATAGTAGTTGAAAAGATACGTTACCTTGATTTCTCACGTTCCTGTAAAAACAAAAGCAGCTCATTGCTTATTGTGTGCAATGAGCTGCCTTCAATTGCCTAGCAGCGACCTACTCTTGCAGGGGCGCTGGCCCCAACTACCATCGGCGCTGGAGGGCTTAACTTCCGTGTTCGGGATGGGAACGGGTGTTTCCCCTCCGCTATCACCACTAGGCAAGCGATTCCGTTTTTCATCAATCATTATACCAGAAAATCAATTCCTGTCAAGAAGGAACTCATTCCTTCAAAACTAGATAACCGTCGGAAGAAGCCGCGTATCACACTGTCTAGCTCCGGCCGCCATCGGCTCGCGACGCTTCGGTCCTGCTATGGCGGCATAGCCTCCTCGCAGGCCCTCCAGCGCGTTTCGCCGATCGGCGGGGGTCCTCCACTTTTCTAGGTTAAGCCCTCGATCGATTAGTATCCGTCAGCTCCACGTGTCGCCACGCTTCCACCTCGGACC